>NZ_SSOF01000075.1:0-268542 GCF_029873115.1 Pseudomonas sp. BN606
CGAGCTGTACGGCTCCCTCGGCGCCACCGGCAAGGGCCACGGCAGCGACAAGGCCGTGCTGCTCGGCCTGGAAGGCGAACAGCCGGACACCGTCGATACCGAACGAGTGGACGAGCGCCTCGCGGCCATTCGCCAGCGCGGCGAACTGCGTCTGGGGGGCGAGAAACCCATCCACTTCGTGGAAAAGGAACACCTGGCGCTGATCCGCAAGCCGCTCCCCTACCACCCCAACGGCATGATCTTCCGCGCCTTCGATGCCGCCGGCATCCAGATCCGCGCGCGCGAGTACTACTCGGTGGGCGGCGGCTTCGTCGTCGATGAGGAAGCCGCCGGCCTGGATCGCATCGTCGAGGACCGCACGCCGCTGCCCTACCCGTTCAAGACCGGGCGCGACATGCTCGCCCAGTGCAGCGCCAGCGGGCTCGCCGTCAGTGGCCTGATGCGCGAGAACGAGAAGGCCTGGCGCACCCCCGAGGAAACCAGCGCCGGGCTGATGAAGATCTGGCAGGTGATGCAGGACTGCGTCACCACCGGCTGCCGCAAGGAAGGCATCATGCCCGGCGGACTCAAGGTCAAGCGCCGCGCCGCCGCGCTCTACCGCCAGCTCAGCGAACACCCGGAGGCCAGCCTCAAGGACAGCCTCTCGGTGCTCGACTGGGTCAACCTCTATGCCCTCGCGGTGAACGAGGAAAACGCCACCGGCGGCCGCGTGGTCACCGCGCCCACCAACGGCGCGGCCGGCATCGTCCCGGCGGT
The DNA here is from genome assembly GCF_029873115.1 of Pseudomonas sp. BN606. Taxonomy (NCBI): domain Bacteria; kingdom Pseudomonadati; phylum Pseudomonadota; class Gammaproteobacteria; order Pseudomonadales; family Pseudomonadaceae; genus Pseudomonas; species Pseudomonas sp. BN606. The sequence continues at coordinate 757 of NZ_SSOF01000075.1, forward strand.
GCTGCACTACTACAGCCGCTTCGTGCCCGGCGCCAACGACGACGGCGTCGAGCGCTTCCTGCTCACCGCCGCCGCCATCGGCATCCTCTACAAGGAGAACGCCTCCATCTCCGGTGCCGAAGTCGGCTGCCAGGGCGAGGTCGGCGTGGCCTGCTCGATGGCCGCCGGCGCCCTCTGCGAAGTCCTCGGCGGCACCCCGCAGCAGGTGGAGAACGCCGCCGAGATCGGCATGGAGCACAACCTCGGGCTGACCTGCGACCCGGTCGGCGGCCTGGTCCAGGTGCCCTGCATCGAACGCAACGCCATGGGTTCGGTGAAGGCCATCAACGCCGCGCGCATGGCCTTGCGCGGTGACGGCCAGCACTTCATTTCGCTCGACAAGGTGATCCGCACCATGCGCCAGACCGGTGCCGACATGAAGAGCAAGTACAAGGAAACCGCCCGCGGCGGCCTCGCCGTGAACATCATCGAATGCTGAAGAGCACCTTCTCCCCAGCCCTCTCCCGCACGCGGGAGAGGGAGCTTGTCTCCCCTCGCCCTTCAGGGAGAGGGGCCGGGGGAGAGGGCTGCCCCAACCCGCACCGACTTTTGCTTTGGAGCCTTACATGACCGACCTCGCCAAGACCCCGCTGCACGCCCTGCACCTCGAACTCGGCGCCCGCATGGTGCCCTTCGCCGGCTACGACATGCCGGTGCAATACCCCCTCGGCGTGCTCAAGGAACACCTGCACACCCGCGAGCAGGCCGGCCTGTTCGACGTCTCGCACATGGGCCAGGTCATCCTGCGTGGCGACAACGCCGCCCGCGCCCTGGAGAGCCTGGTGCCGGTGGACATCCTCGACCTGCCGGTGGGCACCCAGCGCTACGCGATGTTCACCGACGAGAACGGCGGCATCCTCGACGACCTGATGGTCGCCCGCCTGGCGGACGACACCCTGTTCCTGGTGGTCAACGCCGCCTGCAAGGAACAGGACCTGGCGCACCTCAAGCAACACCTCGCCGAGCAGTGCGAAATCGAATCGCTGTTCGACTCCCGCGCCCTGCTCGCCCTGCAAGGTCCGGCGGCCGCCGCGGTACTCGGCCGCCTCGCCCCGGAAGTGCAGAAGATGACCTTCATGCAGTTCGGCAGCGTGCGCCTGGAGGGCGTCGAGTGCTACGTCAGCCGCTCCGGCTACACCGGCGAGGACGGCTACGAGATTTCCGTGCCCGTGGCCCAGGCCGAAGCCCTGGCACGCACCCTGCTGGCCCAGCCGGAAGTCCAGCCGATCGGCCTTGGCGCGCGCGACTCGCTGCGCCTGGAAGCCGGCCTGTGCCTCTACGGCCACGACATGAACCCCGCCACCACCCCGGTGGAAGCCAGCCTGCTCTGGGCCATCTCCAAGGCCCGCCGCGCCGACGGCCTGCGCGCCGGCAATTTCCCTGGCGCCGGCCGGGTCTTCGCCCAGCAGCGCGATGGCGTGCCGAGCAAGCGCGTCGGCCTGCTGCCGCAGGAACGTGTGCCGGTGCGCGAAGGCGCCGAGATCGTCGACGCCGACGGCACGGTGATCGGCCGCGTTTCCAGCGGTGGCTTCGGCCCCAGCCTGGGCGCCCCGGTCGCCATGGGCTACGTGAGCACCAGCCATGCCGCCGTGGACAGCGAGGTCTGGGCCCTGGTGCGCGGCAAGCGCGTGGCGATGAAAGTGGCCAAGACGCCCTTCGTGCCGCAGCGTTACTACCGCGGCTGATACAGAGTCCCCAACGCCCCGTCACGGCGGGGCCTTGAAGGGTGATGGCGCAGGCCTTCACCCTTTTTTCTTGCCAACACTACGAGCGCAGATCAGCTCTCAAGAAATCGTTCCAACCCGCTGAAAAACAAAGCCTTCTCCTTTTCATCACAGCGACACAAAGCCGTCATCAACCGGTCATCCAGCGCAGGCAGATTCTCTGCTCAACTTTCCTGGGGAGGACCTCCGATGAACCACAAGAAGAACCTGATCAAGCCCTTGGCTGCGGCGCTGCTGGCCGCCACCCTTGGCGCCTGCGCCGTACAAGCCCCGGCCCCCGCCAAGCCGGTAGCCCTGGACAACGAGGACTGGTACCAGATCCGCACCGAGAAGGAACTGTTCGTCTTCGACGACTACGCCACCTACCGCGAATTCGTGAAGAGCGGCACTGCTCCGATCAAGCAGAGCGCCGGCAAGCAGGACGGGTTCGGCCGCGACATCATCCTGGTACTGAAAGCCGCCGATCAGGGCAAGGACGTAAAGACCCTTTCCGCCAAGCGCTTCCTCGACATCAGCCTGCCGCCAGCGCAGCCCTTCTACGGCGAAATGCGTGATGAGGAAGGCATCATTTACGTGTTCAGCCGCTACGGCGACATGATGGACATGTACCGCATCGGCGAACCCACCTTCAGCTACGTCGACATCGGCGGCGGGCCTGAAGGTCAGCGCGTGGTCTATGTACTGGCCAAGGAAGAGCCCAAGCCGGTTAAGCAGATCGCACTGTTCCACGATAAGTACAAATAACCCGCTGCACGCGACCGGAATCGCTCCTTTTCCGGTCGCCTTCACCCCGCGCCAACCGCTCTACCGCCTGCCCTCCAATCCCCGCCGCCCGTCTTCCAGAAATATTTAGAAACAATCTGCGCCACACCTAGAGCCAGAAGCCACTGGCCACCAAAAGCGACAAAATACTGCCGGAACGCGGATTGCGCACCGCAAATGAGAGGTCTTTAGTCGGCTTATTGGCGCATTGGCCGTGCAAACAGATTCACCCTTTGCGGCCTGCACCTTCGTGGGAATGGATGGGGAAAAAGAGCCCTGGAGCACTGCATCCATGGCAGGCCGTTCGCGCGAATTCGTGGTGGGGAGGTGGAGTGCATCCATGAAAGGCAAAGACCCGCGACAACCGAAAAACAAAAAAGACAGGTTGGTGGACGAAACCCGGCGCGACTTCCTCAAGCTGTCAGCCGCCGCGGTAGCGGCGCCAGCGCTGCTGCGCGCCCCGGCCAGCGAAGCATCGAGCATCCCTCCGGTACTGCCGCCCAGCCCACCGACTACTCCATGGGTCATGGAGTTGCCCACCGAGATCGTGCGCGCCGCCGCCGTTCCCTACTTGACTCCGAGTCCTACCGAACTGGCCAACACCGCCGGCGGCGAAGCCGGACGGGCGCGACATCAGTTCTGGAACAAGTTCCGCCCCAACGCTAACTACTATGAGCTTCGCGCGGTCGAGCGCGACTGGCAGTTCAACCCGGCCTATCCGATCCAGAAAGTCTGGAATTACCGCGCCGCCAATACTCCGCCGAAGGAATTCAGCGCCACCGTCGCCTCGCGCTACGGTTCACCGATGATCTGCCGCATCTACAACGACCTGCCCGCCAATCACACTGGCTTCGGTACGCCGGAAATCTCCACTCACCTGCACAATCTGCATTGCGGTTCGGAGAGTGACGGATTCCCCGGTGACTACTACAGCGCAACCAAGGCCGGCCCGACCCTGACCGCCAAAGGCAAATTCAAGGATCACTTCTACCCCAACTGCTGTGCCGGCTTCGAAGATCACCAGGACAACGTCGGCGACCCCACTGAGGCCTTGGGCACGCTCTTCTATCACGACCACACCCTGGATTTCACATCACCCAATCTCTACCGCGGACTCTCGGGCTTCTACCTACTCTATGACTCGCTGGATTCAGGCAACGAAGCCGACCCCACGCCCGGGGCTCTGCGCCTGCCGAGCGGCGCCTATGACTACCCGCTGCAGTTCGCCGACCGCCGCTTCGACGCCGCCGGCAAGCTCTACTACGACGAGATCAACCCCGAAGGCGTGCTCGGCGACAAGGTGCTGGTCAACGGCATGATCGAGCCGGTGCTCAAGGTGGCCGCGCGACGTTATCGTTTCCGCCTGCTGAATGCCGGCCCGAGCCTGTTCTATGCCTTCTCGCTGGTGAACCCGAACAACGTCAAGCAGAACTTCACCTACATCGCCAACGACGGCAACCTGCTGCCAAAGCCCCTGTTCAACCAGCAATCGGTCACTCTCGGCATGGCCGAGCGCGCCGACATCGTGGTCGATTTTTCCAAGTACGTGGTGGGCACTACCCTCTATCTGGTCAACCGCATGCGCCAGGAAGAAACCCGTGGGCCGAAAGACATCAAGGAGCCTGGGGTACGCGTACTGAAGATAGTGGTCGACCGCTGGCCAACCTCCCAGGACCTCAGCCAGGTACCGGCCAACCTGCGGCCACTGCCGCCGCTGAATCCGGCCGAGGTGGCCGCCGCTCCGGTGCGCCGGTTCGTCTTCGAGCGCGCCAACAACATGTGGGCGATCAATGGCCAGTTCGTCAACGTCAACGCGCCACGCTTCAACGTGCCCAGGGGGCGCGGGGAAATCTGGGAGCTGGTCAACATCGACAACGGCTGGTCGCACCCGATCCACATCCACCTGGAGGAAGGCCGCATCATCGCGCGCATCAGGAATGGCGTTTCACAACCCATCCCGGCCCATGAACTAGGGCGCAAGGACGTTTACGTGATCAACAAGAACGAGACCATTCGCGTGTTCATCCGCTTCCGTGACTACGTCGGCAAGTACGTGATGCATTGCCACAACCTGATCCACGAAGACCACGCGATGATGCTGCGCTTCGACCTCGTATAACGGCCGCGGGAGGAATTTCCATGAACACTCGCAGAAATCTGATCGGCGGCCTCGGCGCCGGTGTGCTGGGGCTGGCTGCCCTGGGCTCACTGGGTATCGCCGCGGAACGCCAGCCGCAACCTCGTCAGGGCGATGGGCGCTTTCCCAACCCAACGCTGTTCACCCACCAGGGTCGGAAGGTGGAGTTCTACCGGGACCTGCTGCGCGGAAAGGTGGTTGTGCTGAACATGATGTACGCCAGCTGTGGCCGTAACTGCCCCACCGCCACCGCCAACCTGCGCAAGGTGCAACAGATGCTGGGCGATCGGGTAGGACGGGACATTTTCATGTACTCGATCACCCTGCAACCCGAGCTGGACCAACCGCACCACCTGCAGGAATACGTAGACAAGTTCCACATCGGTCCGGGCTGGGAGTACCTCACCGGCGATCCTCAAGACATCCTCGAGTTGCGCTACGCCCTGGGCTTCTATGACGTAGATCCAATCGTGGATGGCAACCAGCTGACCCATACCGGCATGGTGCGGATCGGTAATGAGCCCATCGGCCGGTGGACCATGGCGCCGGCGCTGACCGACCCGGAGCACATTCTCTCGGCCATCAACCATGTGGACCATCGCGTCGAACTGACCGGTTGGGGGATGCAGCAACCGTCCTGAGCCGTCCAGAGGCCTTCGGGAGCACCCGGAGGCCGGCTGGTGTATGATGCGCGCCTCCAGCCCAGCCAGGGGCCAAAGCCTGATAGCAGCAGAACACCATGACCAGCCAAGACATCGACCAGGTCGACACTCAACCGGTGGAAACCCCGACCGCCGAAACCGCTCCGGCCAAGCCGAAGAAGCAGAACGTCCCCTATTACCTCACCCTCAAGGGCCACGACCGCGGCCAGCGTCCCGGTCCCGCACCGCGCGGCTCGCGCCGCTCCATGGGCAAACGCTGATCCCGGCGCCGCCCCCGCAATGGGGGCATTGCCTTCGATGCCATTCCTCGATCCGCCGCCAGTTCCCGCTGAACACATGCCACTAGAGCATCCAGCGCTCTAAATCGGCACTTCCATCGTCGCGTTGCCACTCAACGATTCTTTTCCCGCTCAAATACATCTAATTAATCGATTATACCAATTTCAGGAAAAAGCCTTTCCACTTTGCGCAACTACTCCCTGAAAAATCTCTTAAGCCATTGTTTTTAGTGATATCTCAACAACTATCATTAACGTCGATGGTAACCATTACACAGGATCACTTCTTCATCGAAATCACATCAGTAACATGGGCCCCGTAGACAAATTCCAACCCTCCACGAGGTGCCCGAAAATGAAAAAGCAAATTCTTGCCAGCCTGTTCTTCGCCAGCCTGTCCGCTTCCGCTTTCGCCCTCTCGGTTGCCGAGGGTGGCGCTGATCGCACCAACGTTCACCGTGTTGCCGAAAGCGGCTCCGAGCGTTCGCAATCCCTGCGCGTTGCCGAAGGTGGCTCCGACCGCACCAAGGCCTTCGACGTCGCTGAAAACGGCTCCGAGCGTTCCCAGTCCCTGCGTGTTGCCGAAGGTGGCTCCGACCGCACCAAGGCCTTCGACGTCGCTGAAAACGGCTCCGAGCGTTCCCAATCCCTGCGTGTTGCCGAAGGTGGCTCCGATCGCACCAAGGCCTTTGATGTTGCTGAAGGGGGTTCCGACCGTACCAATGCCTTCCGCGTAGCCGAAGGTGGTGCCGACCGTACTGGTGCCAATCGCATCAGCTGATCCCGGAGCAGTTCAGAGGCAGGCAATCACGATGTATGCAATTCCTCCAAAGGCAGAAGGCGCCACTTGTGGCGCCTTCAGTCTTTTTGGGGCTGGCGAAGATCACGGCACAGCACTTGATCAGGGCTGCACCCAGCCACGCTCCAGCAGCGGTCGGTCCCAGGCTGGTGCATCGCTGATGCGCTCCACGAGGAAGTCGATCAAGGTGCGCACCTTCAGCGCTCGGCGCTGGGTCGCCGGATAGACAGCAGAGAAGTTGAAGGACGTCAGGGAGTAGTCGGTAAGTACTGGCACCAGACGCCCGGCCAGCAAGTCATCGCTGGCCACCAGGGTAGGCAGGCACACTACGCAGGTGCCGGTGACGGCGTAGTCCCGTAGCAGATGGACCGAATTGGAGCGCACCTGACCCGTGAGGTTGAGCTCCACCTGCTCATCACCGTTGAACACCCACTTGTTGCGCGACGGGTAGCCCTCGTACAACGCCACCTTGTGCGCCTGGAGGTCCGCCGGGACGGTGGGCGCGCCATGCCGCTCCAGGTAATCCGGAGAAGCGCAGAACAGCCTCCGCACCGAGAACAGCTTGCGCTCGATCAGCGACTCGGCAAGCGGCGGGAACATCTGGAAGGCCACGTCAAAGCCCTCCTCGATGGGGTCCACCACGCGGTCGTTGACGATTACATCCACCTCGATGTCCGGGTACAGATCAGTGAACTCAGCCAGCAGGCCGCCGAAGTGGCCGAGGGCGAAGCCCGGCAGCATCTGGATGCGCAACTTGCCGGTGGGCTTGGCCCGCAGATCGCGCATCTGCTCCGTTAGGCTGTTGAAGCTGGCCACCATGTCGGCGCATTCCTTGTAGTAGGTCTCCCCTACTTCCGAGAGGCGAACATGGCGCGTACTGCGGTGGAACAGCGGCGCACTGATGTATTCCTCCAACTGCTGGATGCGGTGGCTGATGACCGAGCGGGTCACGCCCAGTTGCTGGGCAGCCTTGGCGAAGTTGCCGGTTTCCGCGACGCGAACGAAGGCTTCGATGCTGAGAAGGCGATCCATAGGTGTACCCGGTTATAGCGATGCTCTAACTGTAGGGGCGATTTCAATCGCCAAGAAGGCCAAAGGTCTTCCCTTCGCATTCGAGCGGGGCAGCTGCGCCGCCCTTGGCGAATGAATTCGCCCCTACAAGAAGGGCAACTCCCCATGCCTCAACCACCGATCAACTTGCGCTGCATCGGGAACAGCTGCCAGCCGAAACGCTCGCTCACCACTCCCCATACACCCTGGGGCGCCTTGAGCATCATCAGCACAGCCACGCCGCCGAGGATGATCATGTACAGCGCACCGAACTCGGCGAAACAGCTACGCAGGATGAAGTAGATCAGGGTGCCGATCAGGGGACCTTCCAGGGTCCCGATGCCGCCGATGATGACGATGAAGATCACCGCCGCGGTCCAGTCCTGCACGCTGAAGGCGGCATCCGGCGAGATTCGCAGTTTCTGCAGGAAGATCAATGCCCCCACCACACCGGTACATCCGGCGGCCAACACGTAGACCATCAACTTCGTGCGGAACACGTTGATACCCAGACTTCCGGACGCCGGTTCGGAGTCGCGGATGGCGGTCAACGCCAGTCCCTGTCGCGAGCGCAACAGCAGGTAAACCACCAGCACCGCACCGATGGCAATGGCCAGGGCGCTGAAGTACATCAGCATCTCGCGGCCGTCACGGCTGCTGCCAATCTGCCGCACAATGGAGGCAGGCAGGCTCTGTCCGGAACCGCCGCCAAGGCTACCGACCTGCGCCAGCCCTAAGCGGAACACCTCGGCCACCACCCAGGTACCGATGGCGAAATAGGCGCCGCGCAGGCGGAACAGCACCAGAGCTGTCGGCACCGCCAGCAGCGCCACCACCAGCCCGGAGAGAAACACCGCTGCCAGCGGCGGCACGCCCAGCTGCGAAGCCAGCACGAAGAGCAGGTAGCCGCCGAGGCCGACGAAGGCCTGTTGGCCCACCGAAACCATCCCGGCGTAACCCGCCAGCAGGTTCCACATCTGTGCCAGGGCCAGGTAGTAGGAGAATTCCACCACCAGGCGCAGCACCGCGCGATCGGCCCAGAACGGCAGAGACGCCAGAACCAGCACCAGCACACCCAGCAGTGCCAGGCCCACCTGACTGCTGCGGGTAGCGCGCTGGACGAGGTAGGCATTGTTCATCGCATTCATCAGTCGACACTCCGGGGGAACAGGCCGCGGGGGCGGAAAACCAGGATCAGCAGGAACACCAGGTGGCCGGCAAGGATCTGCCAGCCCGGATCGATGCGCGCACCGATCGCCTGGGCAACGCCGAGGATCACGCCGCCGGCCAGGGTGCCCCAGAGGCTGCCGAGGCCCCCGATGATCACGGCCTCGAAACCGTAGAGCAGGCGCGCTGGGCCAACGCTGGGGTCGAAGCTGGTGCGCACCGCGAGGAACACGCCGGCGATGGACACCACCGCCATCGCCAGGGCCATGGCCAGGCCGAAGATGTGGCGATTGTCGATGCCCATCAGCTGGGCAGTGTGCTGGTCATCCGAGGTGGCGCGGAAGGCGCGCCCCAGGCTGGTCTTGTAGAACAGCAGCTGCAAACCGCCGATCACCAGCAGAGCACTGCCGAACACCATCAGCGGCATGACGCCGAGGCTGAGCCCGCCGACGGCGACGCTGGCCACTTCCAGATCGCCCTGGGACAGCTTGCGGCTGTCGGCGCTGAAGAATTCCAGCAGGACGTTTTGCAGGATGATCGACATCCCGAAGGTCACCAGCAGCGGCGGCAGGATGTCATTGCCGAGGGTGCGATTGAGCACTTGGCGCTGCAGGCCATAACCGATCACGAACATCACCGGCACCACCAGCACCAGACTGGCCAGGGGTGAAATGCCCAGCATGTCCACCACCACCAGGGCCAGGTAGGACGCCAGCACAATGAAATCGCCATGGGCGATGTTGACCAGACGCATGATGCCGAACATCAGCGACAGGCCAACCGCGAACAGTGCATATAGGCCGCCGAGCAGCACGCCCTGCGCCAGGGTATCGAGCCATTCCATCGTCATGCCTCCGCCAGGCCGAAATAGGCCGCCTTGATCTGATCCTTGCTCGCCTCGCCCGGCTTGCCGGAGAGAGACACCCGACCTTCCTGGAAGCAGTAGAAACGGTCAGCGACCGCCAGCGCCTGGTTGATGTCCTGCTCGACCAGGATTACCGCCGTGCCATCGGCCTTGATTGACGGCAGTGCGGCATAGATGTCCTTGATGGTGGTCGGCGCGAGACCGAGACTGATCTCGTCGCAGAGCAGCAGGCTCGGGCTCGACATCAGCGCGCGGCCGATGGCAACCATCTGCTGCTGGCCACCGGAGAGCGCGGTACCGGGGCGCTTGCGCAGGTCGGCCAGCACCGGGAACAGGCTGTAGATGCGCTCCAGGTTCCAGGCGCCCTGGCGCTTGCTGTAGCCGCCAATCAGCAGGTTCTCCTCGACGCTGAGCGACGGGAACAGCTTGCGGCCTTCCGGCACCAGGGCGATGCCCCGCTCCAGTACCTGGTTGGCAGGCAGGCTGCCGATGTACTCATCCTTGAAGCGAATGGAACCGGGATCGTTGCGGATCAGCCCGGCCAGCGAACGCAGGAAGGTGGATTTTCCGGCTCCATTGGAGCCGATGATGGCCAGGGTTTCCCCTTCGGCCAGATCCAGGTCGATGCCGAACAACGCCTGGAAGTCGCCGTAGCCGGCGCGCAGTTTGCGGATCGTCAGCATGACTTCAGCTCCCGATACCCATATAGATTTCCTGCACCTTCGGGTTGGCCATCACCGCATGGGGCTCGCCTTCGTCCAGCTTGCGACCGAAGTTGATCACCGCCAGGCGGCCGACCACAGCCAGTAGTGCGTGGACGATGTGTTCGATCCAGATGATCGCGGTACCGGAGCGGTGGATGCCCTGGATGGTGCCCACCAGTTCCAGGCACTCCGGCTCGGTGAGGCCGCCGGCGATCTCGTCGAGCAGCAGGAGTTGCGGCCGGGTGGCCAGGGCGCGCGCCATTTCCAGGCGTTTGCGCTCCAACAGGGTCAGTGAGCCGGCCAGAGCATTGGCCTTCTTGATCAGGCCAGTCAGTTCAAGGACGTGCGCGCACCAGGCATGGCTGTCCTTCTCCGTCTGGCCGGCACCGAAGGTGGCGCCCACCAGCAGATTCTCGAACACCGTCATCTTCACGAAGGGATGGGGAATCTGGTGGGAGCGGCCGATGCCCCGCTGGCACCGCTTGAACACCGGTTCGCGGGTGACGTCTTCACCCTGGAAGTGGATGCGCCCGCTGTCAGCGGCCACACCACCTGCAATGAGGTTGAACAGCGTGCTCTTGCCGGCGCCGTTGGGCCCGATGATGCCCAGCGCTTCGCCCGGAGCCAGCGCCAGACTGAGATCGTCGGTCACTTTCACCGAGCCGTAGCTCTTGTGCACCTGCTCCACTACGAGGAGTTGTTGCATATGTCGTTACCTGTTCGAAGTGAGCACGGACGAACCCCCTCTCCCTAAGGAAGAGGGGTGGGGTGAGGGAACCCGGCCCGCGCCCGAACTCAACCGCCGTAGGTGATTGCCTGCATCTCCCCACCCAGAGGAATCTGCGGCGCGGTCTGATTGCTGGTGATTACCAGGTCGTAGGTGAAAGGCCCGCCCAGGCGCCATTGGCCGGATACCAGCGGGGTCTTGGCGACGTTCTTGACCGGGCCGTTTTTCCAACTCACGGGACCGACTACGGTGTTCAGCTCGGTCTTCAGCAGCGCGTCACGCGTAGCTTCGGGGTTACCCACCTCTTCGGTGCGTTGGAGGATGTCCACCGCCAACTCGAACAGCGCATGCACGAAGCCCAGCGGCTGGGTCCACTGCTTGCCGGTCGCCTGGGTGTAGCGCGCGGCCAACTGTCCGGCACTGAGGCCATTGAGCGACGAACTGAAGGGATGGCTCGGGCTCCACCAGATTTCCGTGGAAAGGTTGTGCCCAGCCTTGCCCAGTGCCTCGACCGCCGACGGGAACAGCAGCGCCTTGCCCACCGACATGGCCTTGGGCTGGAAGCCCTGCTGGCGTGCCTGGGTCCAGAAGGTGGTGAGGTCCGGCGGAATGACCACCCCCGTGACGATCTCGGCCTCGGCTTTCTTGAACGCGGAAATCTGTGCGGAGAAATCGTCGGTGAGGCTCTGGAAGCGGCCTGGGTCCACCAGTTGGAAGCCCTTCTGCGCGAGCACCGGCGGGAAGCCCAGCTTGCCGTCGCCCCAGGCATTTCCATCGCCGTCGTTGGGGAACAGTCCGCCGATCACCTTGTTGCTGCCCATGCCACCCCACATGGCGGTGTAGGCGGCGATCACGTCTTCCAGGCCCCAGAAGAAGTGGTAGGTCCACTGGAAGCCTTCGTCCGGCTTGCCGCCACGGGTGAAGAACCAGGGCTGCCAGGGCGCGACGGTGGAGATGCAGGGAATTTCGTTGATCTCACACTGGTCCGACACCGGGTTGGTGGTTTCCGGGGTCGAAGACACCAGCATCAGGTCGATACCATCTTCGAGGATCAGTTCGTTGGCCACTTCGGCGGCGCGGTTGGGGTTGGACTGGCTGTCCTTGACGATCACCTCCAGGCGGCAGCGCTGGCCGCCCACCGTGATGCTGCTCTTCAGCACCGAAGCGAGGCTTTCGATGATGTAACCATCCGCCGCGGCAAACGGTGCAAGCGGCCCGGTCTGCGGGCTGACATAGCCGATGCGGATGACCTTCTCCGCCGCCAGCAACGGTCCTGAAGAAAAGCCTGCGAGCAGCGAGCCGCCAGCCACGACGCCGCTGGCCCGCAGGAAATCACGCCGGGAAAGCCCGGCACCGAGGAGTTTCTTGTTGTTGTCCATGACGCTTACCTCGACTGGAGGATGAGACCCGGCGCGAGCGCGTTGGGGCCCGGCCGGGATGGCAGTGGTTTGGAGCCGGATCAGAAGAAGACAGTGACGTCGAAGGAGCCGATCAGCTGGCTGTCTTCGCCACCGCCGCCGAACGCGTCGCGGCCGTTGCCGCTGTGGATGTCGTAGCGCAACTCGGGGCGCAGGCGGACGTTCGGCACCGGTGTCCATGCCAGGTTGGTGGTGAAGCCGTAGAAGCTGCCCCAGCTCGGATCGGGGATGCCGGTTTGCGGGTCGATATTGGCCATCACCACATGCACCGGGGCATCGGTGTAGAACCACTCGGCGCGGCTGTTCCACATCAGGTTGTCGTCCAGGCGGTGGTACCAGTTGACGTCGGTGCCGTACCAGTGGGCATTGCCTTTGTCGGCAAAGGCGGCGAAAGCTGCGTCCTCCTGCTGGCCGTAGTTGAACTCCACGGCGACCCGGTTGCGCTCATCCAGCACGTGGGACACGGTCAGGTACGAGGCGTAGCGGGTCAGGTCCTGGTCATCGGTCCCGGCAGGAAGCGGCGAGCCGCAGGCGCATTCGGCGAAGCTGTCGCCAGCGCCATTGCCGTAGATGTTTTCCCAGTCGACCCAAGTACGGAAGTCCGCAGAGCGCCAGCGCAGGTTGGCGATCACGTCCGGATCGCCATTGGGGTCCTGCATGTTGTTCCAGCCTTGCACCACGCCCAGCTCGAAGCCGAGCATGCTGCCGCCCTCCTCCTGCGGCAGCTTGAACGAGTACAGCGCCCCCGTGTGCTTGGCCGGGCCGTGCATGAAGGAATAGGTGTGACTGTAGAAGTCCGTCGGCGCCGGGCTCGGCAGGGCAAAGCCGATCTCGTTCTCCAGCGGCGTGTGAAACACACCGAGCATCAGGTTGGAGCCGCCGAGCACAGGGATGTAGAAATCCAGGTAGGCCTGGGCGATGTTGAAGTTTTCGTCGTTAGCGTCCGCGCTGCGGTTGACGCCCAGGTCTTCGTCGAAGCCGTAGGTCTTGAAGAAGCGCGCGTCCTTGCCGTAAAGGGCGGTGACATTGAAGCCCCAGTCGGCTTCCTGCGGCATCGGTCCGGGGAACGGGCCCACGCGACCGACCACATTGCCCTTGGGTGTTTTTTCGATAGCCAGGGCGAACTGGTTGAGATTGAAGCCTTCGTCATTGTTGAAGAAGGCCTGCTTGCTCACGTCGTCGCTGCCGTTGTCGTTGTAGATCCAGCCGGCCTGTGCCCAACCATGGACCTTGATGCCGTAGTCCTTTTCCAGGCCGTCGCCGAATGCGCTGCGAAACAGCGAACCGGACGGCCCCGGCTCGGCAGCCTGGGTGAATGCGGGAAACAGCGCGGCGGCCGCCAGGACCGGAGCGCACAGCGATGACGCGGAAAGGGGCTTGCGAGGGATCATGGCAGCTACCTTGTTGTTATTAGTCAGCCTGAAGCCGAGACGTGCACCGCTGGCAGTGCGGGTCTGGTTGCTCGGTTGGGTCGCAAGCTACAAGCGCCCCTCCCCGCCAACAATTCCGGTTTCCGCGATATGAGTGTTCGTGCTTCACGAACAATGCCGCACACGCCGCGCTAGAGCGGCCGGCGCGGAAATGGGGATTGCGGGATGGGCGGTTATCGGACGGAAATCACGTCTATCCATTCGAATTCGGGAGCTTCGAATTGGCTCGTGAGGCGTGGTCCAGGCTACTGCTGTGGGAGCGAATTCATTCGCGATTGAAATCGCTCCCGCGATGACCAGTCGGCCAGGCCACTCCTGAACCCGACCGGCGTGCATGGCGCACCCTACCGATTGGTGGCGAACCGCTGCACCAGGAAGTCGATCAGCGCCCGCACCTTGGCCGGCAAGCGCCGCCCCGGCGGGCAGACGGCGTAGATCTGCGAACTGGGCAGCGGGAAGTCCCGCAGCACTTCCACCAACCTGCCATTGGCTAGGCTTTCCTCCAGCAGGAAGCGCGGCAGCGACACCAGCCCAAGGCCATCCACCGCCGCCTGCACCAGCACCTCGCCGTTGTTGGCGATCAGACGCGGCCGCACCACCACCGAACGCCACTCGCCCCCCATGAGGAACTGCCACTGGCTGCTGTTCGCGCGGTTCTTGTAGCCCAGGCACTGGTGTTCGCGCAGATCATCCGGCACTTCCGGGGCGCCATGGGCCGCGAGGTACTCGGGACTGGCACAGACTGCATGGGGACAGGGCCCCAGCTCACGGGCCACCAGGGTGGAATCCGGCAGGCGACCAATGCGCAAGGTGAGGTCGTAGCCTTCGTTGACGAGGTCCACGTAGCGGTCGTTGAGGTCCAGCTCCACGTCCAGGCCGGGGTGGACACGCATGAACTCGTTGAGTGCCGGCGACAGGTGTTTCAGCCCGAAAGACATCGGTGCGGCAAGGCGCAAGCGCCCGCGCAGCTCGCTCTGCAGACTGCGGGTCGCCTCCTCGGCTTCGGCCAGGTCACGCAGGATGCGCTGTGCGCGCTCGAAATAGTCCAGGCCGGTTTCGGTCAGGCTGAGGCGTCGGGTGGTGCGGTTGAACAACCGGCACTCCAAGTGCCGCTCCAGCGCGCTCATGCGCCGGCTGACCACCGACTTGACGATGTTCAGCCGCTGCGCAGTCGCCGAAAAGCTGCCGGTTTCGACCACTACCACGAATACCCGCATGTCTTCGAACAGGTTCATTGCTTACCGCCTGTGATGAACGAGGGGCCGTTATCACAGGTTTAGCGGATTTGGGCATTGGCATTTGTTAAGACGCGAAAGTCTTGCGAATCCTTGTAGGGGCGAATTCATTCGCCAAGGGCGGCGCAGCTGCCCCGTAGGTTGGCGCAGAGCGCAGCGAAGCCCACACGCCCAAAACACGGGACTGGCACCTGTGACGGCGAACCTTCGGTCCGCATGGCGATTGAAATCACCCCTACAACAAGAGCGGCACCCCTACAGCAGCACCACAGCCCCCTGCACCACCCGCACCGGCACCGCTTCGAGTCGGCTGCCTGCGCAGGGACCTTCAATGCAGTGGCCGTCCTCAAAGCGGAACAGTGCGCTGTGGTGGGCACACATCAGGACCTGGCCGCGATAGGTGCTGAACTCACCCGGACGGAAATCCAGCGGCACTGAGAAATGCGGGCAGCGATTGCGGTACCCCCACACCTCTTCGCCACGACGGACCAACACCAGTGGATGGGCCCTGCCCTCGAGCATGCACTCTACGGCCAGGGCGCCGCCGTCGATGATGGCGTCCAGCGTGCAAAGTGCGCTCACCCGCGTAGCTCCGGGTTGCCCAGGCCCCAGTTCCAGGGGCGGATCTCGATGTGCTCGAACAGGCCGGCGCGGACATAGGGGTCGTCCCCGAGGAATGCCTGGACCTCGCCCAGGCTCATGGCTTCCACCACCAGCAGGGTACCGTTCATGCGGCCGTTGCCGCTGTCCAGGGTAGGTCCGCCGAGGCGCACCACCACCCGGTGCGGATAGGGATTGCGCAGGTGTTCGCGATGGGCGGGACGCACCTGGTTACGCAGGGCCAACTGGTCAGGCTTGTCTGTAGCGAAGACGGCAAAGTACTGGCTCATGCGCGCTCCAGCACGAAGTCGTAGCCGGCCAGGCGGAAAGCACCATCGATGCCATGCTCGGCCGCCAACGGATGACCTGCCTGGCACGGCTGGTAGACCACCTTGAGCGAATCCTTCACGCCGAACACCACATCGGACTCCAGGTAGGGATCGTCATGATTGAACAGATGGGTGACCAGGGTCCGTTGCCCCTCGGCCATGACCATGAAATGCAGGTGCGCCGGGCGCCAGGGGTGGCGGTCGCTGGCCTGGAGCAGACGCCCTACCGGGCCATCGGTGGGAATCGGGTAGCTCACAGGGACGATGGTGCGGATCGCGAAGCGGCCTTCGTCGTCCGTGCGGTAGCGTCCCCGCAGGTTGGCCAGCGGCTGGTCCGGGTCCTGTCCGGAGTACATGCCGTTCTCGGCCGTCTGCCAGACATCCAGCACGGCATTGGCGATGGGCTCGCCGGCTGCATCCAGCACCCGGCCCAGCACCAGGGCCGGCTCACCCGGAGTGAAGGCCATGTTTTCGCCATGGCCGCGCTCGGGCATGCCGGCGATGTAGAAGGGACCGAACACCGTGGTTTCAGTGGCGGCTTCACTGGCGCGATGGTTAATGGCGTCCACCAGCATGGACAGGCCAATCACATCCGAGAGCAGGATGAACTCCTGACGCACAGTGCCATCGCACTTCTTGCCCGTGTCAGTGAGGAAGCGGATGCCTTCCAGCCACTCGTCTTCGGTCAGTTCCACTTCACTGGCGAAGGCATGGAGATGGCGCACCAGGCCCTGCACCAATTGGCGCAGGCGCGGGTTGGGCGTGTTGGCGAAGGCGGCGACGGCCTGCGCGGAGATTCGGGCTTCATTGGCCGGGATGTTGTTCATCTTGTGTTCCCGTGGGTCTCAATTCTCGTCGTCTGCAGGTTGCGCCGGGCGCACCAGGACGCCTGTGCAGGCCTCAGGTGCGCACGGCGCGCCCTACACGGAGCAGTTATTCCGGCGGCAAGCCCTTCCAGGCGCGCAGCAGCATGGTTTCGATGGCGTCCTGCTCGAACGGGCGCGGGTTGTAGTAGGGACTGGAACAGGCGATCGCAGCGGCTTCCGCTGGCCCTTCCTCGGGCAGGCCGATCTCGGCCAGCGATGCGGGAATACCCAGCTTCCGGTTGAGGGCGAACAGCAGCGGCCCCAACTCCTCCGCCTCCTTGCCCCCTAGCGCACGCGCGGCACGGCGCAGGGGTTCGGCGGCAGCCTCGCGGTTGTAGTGCGCCGCATGGGGCAGCACCACCGCATGGGCCTGTGCGTGGGGCAGATTGAAGGTGCCGCCCAGGGTGTGGCAGAGCTTGTGGTGAATGGCCATGCCCACCGAGCCCAGGCAGATGCCAGCCAGCCAGGCACCGTAGAGCGCGCGGCTGCGGGCGTCGGCATCTTCCGGGTTGGCAACCACGCCCGGCAGGGATTCGGCCAGCGCACGGATCGAATCTTCCGCCATCAGGGCGATGATGGGGTTGGCATCCTGGGCGTAGAGCGCTTCCACCGCATGGGCCATGGCGTTCATGCCCGAGCAGGCAGAGATTGCCGACGGCAGGCTCAGGGTCAGTTGCGGGTCATAGACCACCGTCTTGGGCAGCACGCGAAAATCGCGCCCGGTTTTCTTCAGGCGGTTTTCGGTGAGGCCATAGATGGGGGTCATCTCGGACCCCGCATAGGTCGTCGGCACCGCCAGGATGGGCAGGCCGGACTCCAACGCAATGGCCTTGCCCAGGCCGATGGTGGAACCACCGCCGATGGCGACGCAGCAATCGGCGCCGAGCCGGGTCGCCTCGTCGCGGGCGGCACGGGCCACTTCCACCGGCACATGCATCACCGCCTGCGGATAGACCCCGGCCGAACGCTCACCGAGGATCTCTGCCACCCGCTCGCCGAGGTGCCGCTGTTCTGGTGTGGTGAGGATCAGTGCGCGGCGGGCGCCGAGCTTGTCCAGTTCCTCGGCCAGGGTTTCCAGCTTGCCCCAACCGAATACCACACGAGAGGCCAGGCCTTGATAGATGAAGGGATTCATGCAGGACCTCAACGCTTGAAATGGGGCGGAATCTTCGCGTCCACGTTGACCCACACGGAGCGGGCCTCGGTGTAGTCGTGGATGGCCTCGAAGCCCATCTCACGGCCATAGCCGGACTGGCCGACGCCACCGAACGGGCTGCCGGGACTGACCCGCTTGTAGCAGTTGATCCAGCACATGCCAGCATGGATGTTCGCCGCCATGCGGTGCGCGCGCTGCAGGTCGCGGGTCCAGAGGCCGCTGCCGAGGCCGTACTGGGTGCCGTTGGCAATTGCCAAGGCTTCTTCATCCGTGGAGAAGCGCAGAACCGTGACGAAGGGACCGAACACCTCTTCCTGGGCCACGCGGTGGTCCGGGTGGGCTTCGACGACAGTCGGCTCGATGTAGTAGCCGGCGGCGAGCGCCGGATCGCTGGGCACCTTGCCACCCGTGAGAATGCGCCCGCCCTGGGCGCGGGCGATGTCCACATAGTCCAGCACGCGGTCGCGATGCTGGGCAGAGGTCAGCGGACCCATCTCGGTGTTCGGGTCCAGCGGGCTGCCCAGGCGGATGGAACGCGCCAAGCCGATGAAGCGCTCGAGGAACTCGTCGGCGATGCGTTCATGGAGGATCAGCCGCGAGCCGGCGATGCAGGCCTGGCCCTGGTTGTGGAAGATCGCCCAGGCAGCGCCGTTCACGGCAGCGTCCAGGTTGGCGTCTTCGAAAACGATATTGGCGCCCTTCCCGCCCAGCTCCAGCTGCACCCGCTTGAGATTGCCCTGGGAGGCTTCGACTATGCGCCGGCCAGTGGCGGTGGAGCCGGTGAAAGCGATCTTGCCCACGTCCTCGTGCTCGGCCAGACGCTGGCCGGCGGTGTGGCCGTATCCCGGCACTACGTTGACCACGCCATCAGGGAAGCCCACTTCCTTCATCAGCTCGGCGATGCGCAGGGTGGACAGCGGAGTGATCTCGGACGGCTTGATGACTACCGTGTTGCCGGCGGCGAGCGCCGGGCCCATCTTCCAGCTGGTGAACATCAGCGGGAAGTTCCACGGCACGATCTGACCGACCACGCCGACAGGCTTGCGCTGCACATAGTTGAGGAAGCCGGTATCGACCGGGATCACCGCACCTTCGATCTTGTCCGCCATGCCACCGAAATAGCGGAAGCAGGCCGCGGTACGCGGCACATCCAGGCTGCGCGAGTCGCGGATTGGGTGGCCGGTATCCAGGGACTCCAGCTGCGCCAGCTCCTCGTGGTGTTCCTCGATCTTATCCGCCAGCTTCAGCAGCAGACGCCCACGCTCCGCACCGGACAGTGCGGCCCAGGCTGGAAAGGCACGTTTGGCGGCTGCGACCGCCAGGTCCACGTCCTCGGCTTCAGCGGCGGCGATATGGGTGATCAGCGAGCCGTCGTGGGGAGACAGGACTGCGATGGTCCCGCCCTTCTGGGCCGGCACGAAGCGGCCGTCGATGAAGAGTTGGTTTTGCATGGGTAAAGCTCTCCGGGCGCCGCGGGAATTCAGCGGCGGCATTGGACAATTACGGGGCTTGCTCAGGAGATGAGGCGACCCTCACCCCAACCCTCTCCCGGCGGGAGAGGGAGCTGTATGGATCAGAACTCAACCGGGTACGGCGGCAGCTCGCCGCTTTCGTAGCGCTGCGGCAGGTTCGGCGTGGCGTTCTCCCAAACCAGCAACATGGAGCGCTTGGTCGAGTAGCCCTGATGGCGGATGTCCGCGGGCATGGCGCAGATGTCGCCAGGGCGCATGGTGATGCGCGCACGCGGAGCGCCATCGTCCTTGTCGGCCACGTCCCAGATGATCTCGTCGGAGAGCTGCAGGAACCACTCCACGCGATCGTTGCCGTGGAATACCGGGAGAATGAATTCCTCGGTGGTCGGGCAGAACAGACTCGCCTTGCACACCGAACTGACCGACGGGTTCCAGGTCACGTCGGAGCGGGACAGGTACTTGTAGAGGTTGAAGGCATGCAGTTCACCTTCGAAGCCTTCGGCGGCATGGATTTCCGGCTCATCCTGGGGTACGTCGACGAACTGGCGGTTCACCGGCAGGTCATTGCGCAGCGGCGAATCGTCCGGCAGGCCCGGCATGCGGCGTGTGGCGACACGGAAACGCTCGATGGCTTCGATGTTGTCGCCGTTCTTGCGACCGAAGGCGCTACCGGTTTCTTCCGGTGCGGCGAAGGGATCGAAGCCGGCGTTGGTCCAGTCGCGCAGGATGGCCTTGAAGGTGGCCATGATCTTCGGCGTCTCGAACTGTTCGGTGTAGTCGACGCCTGCCTCGCGCAGGACGCCGTTGAAGGTGCCGGCGTAGAGGTCGACTTTGCCGTAGTGGTTGCGGGTGCCGATCACTTCATCGAAGTTCACCCAGCCGTAGAAGAAGCCCCAGGCGACATCGCGCATGGTGGCGCGCAGGAAGGCATCGGCAGGAATCAGGTGCGAGCGCTCCTGGCCTTTGGCCGGCCATTGGATGCGTACGAAATACTCGTCGCGGGACAGGGTGAAGGCGCCCAGTTTGAATGCGCGGTAGCCGGTAACTGCATCGGGCAGGCTGGCTTCCACCTCATCGGCGGCGAAGCTGGCGGAAGTGTCGAGGGATTCGAGCATGGCCATGGTGGATGTCCTCTTGTTCTGGTTGTAGGTCAGGCGGTCACTTCAGGCAGATGTCTGCCCACTTCTCCACCGACAGCGGTCCCTTGATTGTCTGCAGCAGCAGTACGCCAGGACGCGCGCTTTCGAAGCGGTAGGCGCAGCCCGCCGGCAGCAGGGCCTGGTGACCGCGCTTGAGCAGGACGTAACCCATCGGGCGACCCTTGGGCTGCTCACCGGCCAGACGCGTGCCTTCGCCATCCGCCAGGGGCTCGTCGAGCTTGAGGAAGTCCACGCGCACCTCGCTGTCCACGGATATGGCAAATTCGTCGTGGGCGGCGGTGTACCAGGGCGAGACACCTTCGGCGCGCAGGGTTTCGATCACGTAGCCGAGGTTCAGGCCGACCACCACCTTTTCATAGGGGGCGGAGCGGCTGGCAACGTCGAAGATGTTGGAGAACGCATAGTGGCGGGCTTCGCCCTGGATGATCTCGATCGACCCCATGCGATGGTCGTCGAGCGAGCCGAAGACGGTACGGAACGCGGCAGTGCTCATCTCATTCACCGTTTGTTGTTGTAGTGGATGAGTGAACGTTACGAGCGGCACCCGCAGGCAACAATTCCAGACCGGGCGACAACAGTGTTTGCAAAACGCGAACAGTGCTCCGAGCGCTCTAATGCGGCACTTTCAGCCGTAGCTTCGACTGTATCCATCAGGCAGAACGCGTGACCGAGGTTGCAATGGAGCGACTCTATCGGGCAGATAAATCGATTTAATCGATTATTCCATCCCATAGAAAACGCCTTTCCATCTTGCGCAACTGCGCTCCTAATTAACACCTACCTTATTGTTTTTAATGGTACTCACATAACTATCATTAGCATCGATGGCAACCATCACGCAGGATCACTTCTTCATCGAAATCACATCAGTAACATGGGCCCCGTAGACGAATTCCAACCCCTCCTCACCAAGGTGCCCAAAATGAAAAAGCAAATCCTCGCCAGCCTGTTCATCGCCAGCCTGTCCGCCACTGCTTTTGCCCTGCCGCAGGGTGCCGTTGTCGCTGAAGGGGGTTCCGACCGCACCACCATCAACCGTGTAGCCGAAGGCGGTGCTGATCGCACTGGTGCCAACCGCATCGCGGAGAACGGTTCTGATCGTTCCCAGTCCCTGCGAGTTGCTGAAGGTGGCTCTGATCGCACCAAAGGCTTCGACGTTGCCGAAGGCGGCTCCGACCGCACCAAGGGCTTCGACGTTGCCGAAGGCGGCTCCGACCGCACCAAGGGCTTCGACGTTGCCGAAGGCGGCTCCGACCGCACCAAAGGCTTCGACGTAGCTGAAGGCGGTTCCGACCGCACCAAAGGCTTCGACGTAGCCGAAGGTGGCTCTGACCGCACCAAAGGCTTCGACGTAGCCGAAGGTGGCTCTGACCGCACCAAAGGTTTCGACGTAGCCGAAGGCGGCTCTGACCGCACCAAAGGCTTCGACGTTGCCGAAGGCGGCTCCGACCGCACCAAAGGCTTCGACGTAGCCGAAGGCGGTGCCGACCGCACTGGTGCCAACCGCATCAGCTGATCCCGGAGCACAGTTCAGAGGCAGGCAATCACGATGTATGCAGTTCCTCGAAAGGCAGAAGGCGCCACATGTGGCGCCTTCAGTCTTTCTGGGGGGCGGAAAGCTAGTTTTCAGGTAAGCGCCGCCGCCCTTGTAGGGGCGAATCCAACCCCGCGCGCAAGGCTGACCTCTTCAGCTCGGTCTGGACCGCAGGGTGCGCTTAGCGCACCGATTTCAGGATCAGCTTCGACGCCACGTCAAACCGACGGTGCGCACGGAGCACCCCACCGGATTGGGATCATCCTTCTAGCCCGCGGATTCGAATCGTCACAGGAAGAGCCGACGACTCATGACCACCTCCACAGGACGTGGTCTCGCAAGTTCAAATGAATTCACCCCACATACGGTCATCCCAATGACGGATGAAGTCAGGCCACACACTTCCCGAACGCCGCTTGCATCGACGCCGTGTCGATGCTCCCTCGCTTACCGATGAAGACCAGTTGCGTGTAGGGCTCCCGGCCCTCCCAACCCGATTCCGGCAGGATTTCGCTGCGGCTTCCCACCAGATGCAGGATGCAACGCTTGCCCGGCGCTTCGGCGATCTGACAAACCCCCTTGGCGCGGTAGATATCCGCCGGCAGGGCCGAGAGTGCCTGACGCAAGGCTTTGAGCGACATGGGCCGCTCGCTGGCGAAGCTCCAGGTCTCGAAGATCACCGAGTGATCCTCTTCTTTCACGGCCGCTACCACCGGGGCCGAAGCTACGGCAGCTGGACGGAAGCTCCACCCTGCCTTGAAGCGCCCAACCCCCAGTACCAGTTCCAGCGGCACTTCGCCGTACTGACTCTCCAGCACCCGGGCATTAGGGTAAAACCAGCGGGCTTTGAGCGCGTCAATCTGCTCGCGACCAACCCGGTCCACCTTGTTCACCACGATGATGTCCGCCACATCCAGCTGCTCCATTGCCAGTTGGGCCATGGCGCCGTCCAGCTGCCCGAACTGCTCGGCATCGACCACCGTCAGAATGCTGTCGATGGCCAGCGCTTCGCGGAACTGCGGGTAACGCAGCGTATTGGCGATCTTGCTCGGATTGGATACCCCGCTCGCCTCGATGACGATGTACTCCGGCCGATTGGCGCGGTCGTCCAGCAGGCGCCCGAGCTGCTCGATCAAGTCGCTTTCCACGGTGCAGCAGATACAGCCGTTGGCGAGGCTGACCATGGTCTGAGTCTGACTGACGATCAGTTGACTATCGATATTGATGGCACCGAAGTCGTTGACCATCACAGCCATGCGCAGACCGTGATCACTGGTGAGGATGCGGTTCAGCAAGGTGGTCTTTCCGGCGCCGAGAAAGCCGGAAACTATGGTCACGGGGATAGGATTGCGTTTACTCATCGTCCTGCCTCTTGGCCGTCGGCCGGGATTCTCCCGGCCTTGCACATCAGAAATTCGGCAACTCGCCACGCCAGGTGGCGGCGTAGCTGGTTTCGTCGAACTCGCCATGTCGGTCCCAGGTCACTTCGCCTTCCAGCAGAGTCAGCTGCACCTGGGTGTTGTGGATGTTGCCCTTGGGCGTTACCTCGAACAGGTTGCGATCGAGCACGATGAGGTCGGCGGACTTGCCCACCTCGATGGAGCCGGCCTTGTTTTCGATCCCCATGCACCAGGCACCATTGAGTGTCATCACGCGAATGGCCTGCTCCAGGCTGATGGGGCTGCCATAGAACTGTCCCTCTTCCTCGCCGTAGGGATTCTCGCGAGTGACCATGGCCTCGAAGCCGATCCAGGGATTGATGCTGGAGACTGGCCAGTCGGTACCCATCACGGCCACCCCGCCGTGCTCCAGCACACCCTTGAAGTTGTAGGCGCGCTGCATGCGGTCTTCGCCGAACACGGCACGGGCGTTGGCGAAGGACGACGGGAACCAGCCCACCGGCGAGAACTCCGCCGTTACCTGCAGCTCGGCGAAGCGCGGCAGGTTGGCATCCAGCAGCGTGGTGCTGTGGGCGCACTGATGGCGCACGCCAGTGTCGCCGTTACGCCGACGCGCTTCGGCTACGGCATCGAGGAACAGGTCGGAGGCGCCGTCGCCGGTGCAATGGGCGATCACGCGGATGCCCTTGCGATCCATGTCCACCACCATGTCAGTGATGTGCTCCGGCGTCAGATTGAGGTGACCGCGCCAGCTGCTTTCGCCCGGCCAGGCGCTGGACAGGTAGGACGAGCGCGACTCGTGGGTGCCGTCGAAGTGGAACTTCACCGCATTGGCATTGAGCCGCGCACTTCTATAGAAGTGCCGCTCGCCGGCCAGCAGCTCCCAACGGCGCTTCACCGGGAAGATATCGTCCTGCCAACTGATGGCGGCTTCCACGCGGACTGAAAGCTCGCCGACCTGGTCGATGGATTTCAGCGCATTGAGGCGGTGTTCGCAGACGTGCACGTACTTGGTGCCGACCACGCCATGACCGCTCTGGAACCAGACGCCTTCGCGGTACGCACGCTTGAGCGCGTGCTGGGGAGTCGGCGGCATGGCGGCATGAATCAGTGCGTAGGCGCCGTCGACCAGGATGCCGGTGGGCTCACCCGTCACGCTGTCGCGCTCGATGTAGCCATGACGCGGGTCCAGGGTATTGGCGTCGATACCGGCCAGCTCCAATGCTCTGGAGTTGACCATCATGCAGCCCCAGGAACGATCGAGGATGGCCACCGGACGATCCGGCAGGACGCTGTCCAGCCATTCGCGATCTGGCACCAGGCCGGCCTGCTTGAAGGTGTAACGGACAAAATACTGGCCGTAGACCCAGCCATCGCCAGGATGGGCAGCGGCGTAGTCGAGAATGGCCTGCTTGACCTGCTCCGGTGTCGGGTCCTCGACACCCACTTCCAGATACCCCGCGTAGCCCGGCGCCAGTTTCAGGTCCGGATGGGTATGCATGTCGTAGATGCCGGGCATGGCGAAGCGGCCTTTCAAGTCGAGGACCTGGGTATGGGCGCCGATCAGGCCATCCATCTCGGCGCTGGAGCCGACCGCGACGAATCGCCCGCCGCGAATGGCCACCGCTTCGGCCCAGGAGTTGGACTCGTCCACGGTGTAGATGCGGCCGTTGGTCAGCAGCAGGTCGGCAGCGCCGGAAGGACCTGGAACGTTACTGGAGCGGTAATCGGTGGGGGTACCCATGGCAGTGACACCTTCTTCGGAATAAGCGCGGGCTTTCCACCCGTCTTGGCAGAGTCAGTCTTGAATCGTTGGAATCGTCAGGGCTGCAAGCCTGAATGGCAGGCTCGCCGCCGCTTCATTCGTCGTCGCGCGCGGGAATCCACCATTCCTCACCGCGCACGGTGCGGATGTACTCCGGCCAGCGATAGCGATGGGGAGCCTGGAAATCCTTCGGCAGCAGCGGTGCCTGCCAGCGACTGCCACCGATACCCCCACCGGTGCGCTCGACGAATTCGGCGCGGGCGGCAGCCAGCAGGTCCGGACGGGTCAACAGGTCCACCAGGGTCGCTGCGATGGTCTTGGCCGCTACGTGGATCATCGGGTCGATGGTCTGGCGGATGCCGCCCAGGGCGTTGGCCACCCAATCGGGATAGGTGTAGCCAGCCGGCGCCGAAAGCATCGGTCGTGCTACGAGCAGGCGCACGGTCGGGCAATGCCAGGTGTATTCCGGGTAGTCGTCTGAGGTCAGGTGCTTCTGCCATGCGGGCATCTGCAGGCGCATCTGGCGTTCGCACTCCTGCGGCTCGATCAATTCCTCGGTAGCCGGCAGGAAGGGCTTTTCCATCGGTTCCAGGCCGAGATTGGCCTGGATTTCCTGGGCGATCTCGATGGCTTCATTGCCCCAGCTCGGCGCGCCGACCAGCGCCAGGTTGTCGTAGGTGGCCTGGGCCATCACATGGTTGGGCAGACCACCACGGGACTTGCACACCCAGGTTTTCTTCCACTGGCACCCGGTGGCCATCGCGGTGGCGGCAGCGTTGTTGTCCATCACCTGGGAAATGGTCTCGGCCTGCTCGATGGAGTCGCAGCGCAGCAGGTACTGGATCTGCGAAATGTGCGGCGGCAGGTTGTCCGCGGTCGCCTGGCCTGCGGTGAGGATGGCCTCGTTGTAGCTCCACAGGCCGGTGAACGGCAGGGTCGAGCGACGCAGGCTCTCGTTCAGGGTGTAGAAGTGCACCAGCGCATCGTTGGCACCCGGTGCACGAGCCGCCAGGTGGTTCTGCGGAATCGGGCTGTACTTGTCCGAGGCGATCCAGTTCTGCGGCTCATCGCAGGTGAAGGTGTAGATGTAGGCGTAGGCGATGCCGCAATGGGTATCCCATGTGGTGGTGTTGTTCAGCGGCAGCATGTAGGTGGGGTGGAAGCTGATGGCCGCGTCGATGTCGTCGTAATAGCCCTTGGCGGCATGCACCGGCTTGGAGGCGCGCAGCTTTTCCGCCGGCTCGCCGAAGAACCTCAGGGTGCCCTGGATGCCGTGCTCCAGCATCGCCGCCTTGGCCGCCAGCAGGCCACCGAGAGCGCTGATGCCCAGCGCCGAGTGCGGGTCCGTATGGCCGGGGGCAAAACGCGACAGGCCGTCGCGCGGCATCTTGCGGGTCGTTGCAGCCTGGCAATTGCCGGGCACGGCGTCGTATTCGCCGTACGTGGCCAGTACCGGGCCTTCACCGTTCTTGAAGGTGGCGCAGAACGCCGTGGGCATGCCACCGCTTCCCTCTTCCACCTCGAAGCCTTCCTTGCGCAGCAATTCCACATACCATGCGCAGGACTTGTACTCACGGAACGCGGGTTCGGCGTAATGCCAGATGACCTGGTGCCAATCGGACAGCGTCTTGTGCTGCTGCGCCACCCATTCCAGGGCGAATTGCTTGGGCTCGTGCATGAAGGGGATTCCTTGATGGTATGACCGGGCCCGTCCGTGCAGGGCCAGCGGTGGGCTGGCCCTAGTATTGTTGAGTCGAGCGATACAACAATCGATTTATTTCGCCACTAATGTTTAGATATTTTCACCCAACATCCAGAATTCCGGAGCCACCATGCGCTTCCCCTCGATGACCGCCCTCCGTGCCCTGGACGCCGTCGCCCGCCTGGGCAGCGTGTCCGCCGCCGCCCATGAGCTGAACCTGACCCGCAGCGCCATCAGCCACCAGATCAGCAGCCTGGAGGAGAGCCTGGGGTTCCTTCTGACCGAACGTATCGGTCGCGGCATCGGCCTCACCTACCGGGGCGAGCGCTATGCCCGGGAGGTGCACCGCATCCTGTCGAACCTGGAAGAAGCCAGCCGACGCCTGGATGACCAGGAAATCTCCGGGCGCCTCTGCGTCAGTTGCAACCCCGGTTTCGCCACCTACTGGCTGTGCCACCACATCGGCGGCTTCCTGCGCGAGTACCCGCAAATCCAGTTGCAGCTGATCTCGCCGCGCACGCCGGACCACGTTGGCAACACCAACGTCGACCTCTTCATCGCCTATGGCATTGGCGACTGGCCGGACATGTCAGTGGAGCAGATCGTCGCCCTGCGCTTCTTCCCGGTATGCAGTCCACGCCTGATCAACGCCCTGGGCGGCCTGAAAATCCCCCAGGAACTGGCCGGATTCCCGCTGCTGCACATGAGCGACTACAGCGACTGGCGGGTCTGGCTCGCCGCCGCTGGCGCATCGAGCGTGGATGCCGGCACCGGCATCGTCTTCTCCGATGCGCATTGCGCGCAGTCCGCCTGCATTGCCGCACAGGGCGTGGGCATGGGCGATAACCTTATCAGCGGCGACGCCATGGCCCGTGGCCTGCTGGTCCGCCCGTTCGAGATCGCCATCGACTCCCATCGAGGCTATTACCTGGTGGCCGACCCGCAGAAGGCCGAACGCCCCGCCGTACAAGCCTTCAGCAACTGGGTGAAGACCCAACTGCAAGCCTCGACCCAACTGTGGTCAGATCATCGCTGAAAGCTGTGGGGGCGAATTCATTCGCGAATGAATTCGCCCCCACATTCAGTGCTTTCCATCCCCTTTCAAATGTCCAAAAAAACTAAACATTAATGGAGAAATAATTCCATTGATGTAGCGCTGCCTTTGACAATAATGGCCAAAACGCCCAATCCGGGACCCATTTGCGAGTCCCAGCACAACAAGGGGAGTCACCAGAGTGCCAAGCAGTCAGGCCATCCAGCTCAGCGCCCAGGGGATCAGGAAACAGTACGGACATTTCACCGCCCTGGACGGCATCGACCTGGACATTCGCCAGGGTGAGTTCCTCACCCTCCTCGGCCCGTCGGGTTCAGGCAAGACCACCCTCCTGATGATCCTCGCCGGCTTCCTGGAAGCCAGCGCCGGCAAACTCATGGAAAACGGCGAAGACATCAGCCGTCGTCCGGCCGAGAAACGCAACTTCGGCATGGTGTTCCAGGGCTACGCCCTGTTCCCGCACATGTCGGTAGAGGACAACGTCGCCTATCCGCTGCGCATTCGCGGTGTGAAGGCAGAAGAACGCCAACGTCGCGTCAAACACATCCTCGAAGTGGTGGGCCTCGGCGCGCACATGAAGAAGAAGCCGGCGGAGCTTTCCGGTGGCCAGCAACAGCGTGTCGCCATCGCCCGCGCGCTGGTATTCGAACCGGACCTGCTGCTGCTGGACGAGCCCCTCTCCGCGCTGGACAAGAACCTGCGCGAACAGCTCCAGGCCGAGCTGCAACGGATCCATCGCCAAGTGGGTACAAGCTTCGTGTTCGTCACTCACGACCAGGGCGAAGCGCTGGCCCTTTCCACTCGCATCGCCATCTTCAACCAGGGCCGGCTGGCCCAGGTCGACAGCCCGGAAGACATCTACGATCGGCCCAATAGCCGCTTCGTTGCCGAATTCCTCGGAAAGATGAACCTCTTCCCCCTGGCGGACCTGACCCGCAACGGCACCAATGCCAGCGGCCGCTGCGGCGACAACCACCTGCACGCCGCAGCTCCACAGGCATTGGGCGATCAACCGAAGCTGCTGGCGGTACGCCCCGAGCACATGGACCTGCACATCGAGCGTCCCGAGCTCACCGGTCACAACATCGTCGCCGCGCACCTCACCGAGAAGGTCTACCAGGGCGCCAGTACTCACCTCGCCCTGAAGCTCGGCCAGGACGCCCCGGCCATCAACCTGGCGGTACCCGGCAACCATCCCGGCGCGCAGTTGGCCAGTGGCACCCCGGTATGGCTGAGCTGGCCGGTACAGCGCAGCTTCCTGCTGGATGCCTGACCGACCGAATCGCCACTTTTTCCCACTGCGCTTCCCTACAACAACAATCGGCCGCGCCCATATGGGCGGGCCACGCGAGGAATTGCCCATGAGCCAGGAACATCAGCGCGACTGCATCGAAGTCCTCATCGAGAAAGCCCGTGGCGGGCAGATCAACCGCCGCACCTTCATCCAGGCAATGGGCCTGCTGGCAGCCGCGCCGCTCGCCATGCGCAGCGGTATCAGCTGGGCCGACGACGGCAAGCCGCTGGTAGTCGTCAACTGGGGGGGTGATGCGCTGGACGCCTTCCGCCGCGCCTGGACCGACAGCTTCAGCCAGAGCACCGGCATCCAGGTCCGTATCGACGGCGCCGGCCCGACCGAAGGCGCCATCCGCTCGCAGCTGGCCAGTGGCAAGCCGAGCTGGGACGTTGTGGACGTGGACAGCTACAGCGCCATGACCCTCGGCCGCGACAAGATCCTCCAGCCGCTGGACTACAGCGTCATCCAGCGTGGCCAGGTCGCCCCCGCCCTGTCCCACGACCATGGCATCGCCGGCTACCTGTTCAGCTACGTGATGGCCTGGGACAGCGAGCAGTTCGGAGATCAGGGCCCAGCGAGCTGGGCCGATTTCTGGAACGTGGATAAATTCCCCGGCAAGCGCACTCTCTACAAGTGGATGAACGGCATGCTCGAGGCCGCGCTACTGGCCGACGGCGTCCCCGCTGAACAGCTCTACCCGCTGGATGTCCCGCGTGCCCTGCGCAAGATCGACGAGCTCAAGCCTCACGTCCTGTCGTTCTGGAGCTCCGGCGCGGAAAGCCAGCAGTTGATGATCGAAGGCGAAGTCTCGATGGGCGCCATCTGGAGCACTCGCGCCAAGCTGCTCGCCGAAGACAGCGAAGGTCGCATCCGCTGGGGCTATGACAATGCCTTCCTCAACGCCAGCAGCTGGGCCGTCCTGCAAGACAACCCGGCCGGCAGCCCGGAAGCCATGCGTTTCATCCAGCACGCGCTTCAGCCAGAAGGCCAACTCAAGCTCTTCGAACTGCTGGGCAACGGTCCGTCCAACAGCGCCACCCAGAAGCTGATGACGGCGGAGCAACGCGAAGCGGATTGCGCGTCCGAGGAAAACTTCAAGAAGCAGATCTTCCTCAACACCGAGTGGTATGCCGACAACTACGCCACCACCCTGGAACAGTACCTGACCCACCTTTCCAAGTGAGCCGCCGCGCATGAGCACAACCCACTCCGCCAACCTGGAGCGCAGCCTGCTGCTGATCCCTCTGCCCCTGTTGCTGGTGGTCTTCTACCTGCTGCCGTTCCTCGGCGTGGTGGGCTGGAGCTTCACCCTGCCGGAGCCCGGCATCGATCAGTACCAGCGCATCGCTACCGATCCCGCTATCCACGACATGCTCTGGCGTACGCTGCGCCTGTGCCTGACGGTCAGCACCCTGGCGCTGGTCATCGGCTACCTGCTGGCCTACTGCTGGGTGTTCAGCCCGCCGTTCTGGCAACGCATGGTGGAGATTTGCATCTTCATCCCGTTCTGGATTTCGGTGCTGGTACGGGCATTCGGCTGGCTCATCGCCCTGCGCAGCAACGGCGTGCTGAACGGCGGCCTGATGGGTCTCGGCCTGATCGACTCGCCGTTGCAGCTGACCCGCAACGAAACCGGCGTGGTTATCGGCATGCTCCATTTCATGGTGCCTTATGCCCTGTTCCCGCTGCTTTCCAGCATGCGCCAGCTCGATCAACGCGTTCTGCTGGCATCCCGCGGCCTCGGTGCCGGCGCGCTGCGAACCTTCTGGCAGGTGCTGCTGCCGCAGACCGTACCGGGCCTGCTGGGAGCCTTCATCATGGTCTTCGTGTTCTGCCTGGGCTTCTTCATCACCCCGGTGCTGCTGGGTGGTGGCCAGACCGTGATGATCGCCGAGTACGTCTTCCTGCAGATGTTCCAGACCAGCAACTGGGGTCTGGGTGCCGCACTCAGCGTGGTGTTGCTGGCCCTGGTCAGCGCCCTGATCTGGCTGCTGCTGCGTATCACCCGTGTCAACCGTCTGGTGGGCTGAGGTCAATCATGAATACACACAAAACGGGTCTTTCCACCCGCCTGCTCGCCACGGTGGCCATGGCTTTCATGCTGTTCCCGCTGCTGACGGTCATCCCGGTGTCGTTCACCAGCAAGCGCTACCTGTCGATGCCCAACGGCAACTGGTCGCTGCGCCACTACGAAGCCCTGCTGGGCAACCCGGAGTGGATGGCGAGCATCCTCCAGAGCCTCGGCATCGCGTTCGCCACCAGCCTGATCGCCACCGCCCTGGCAGTCAGCTTCAGCCTCGGCATCTGGTACCTGCGCTCGCGTCTGGCCACCGTGCTGATCGGCCTGGTATTACTGCCCATGGCGATTCCGCCGGTGATCTCGGCCCTGGTCCTGTACTTCATGGAAACCAACCTCGGGCGCATCGCTCCCGGCTTCGGCTACGACACCATTCCCGGCGTGATCATCGCCCACGTGGTGATGGTGGTGCCCTACGGCGTGGTGACCATGCTGGTCGCCCTGAGCCAGATCGACCGCCGCATCGAACTGGCCTCGCGCAACCTTGGTGCCAGCCTGATGCAGACTACCTTCCTGGTGGTGATGCCGAACCTCAAGCTCGGCATCGCCTCCACCGCCCTGCTCAGCTTTGCGCTGTCGTGGGAGGAAGTGGCAGTGACCCTGTTCATCACCAGCGTCGACGTCAACACCCTGCCCCGTCGCATCTGGGGTGGCCTGCGGGATAACGTCGACCCAAGCGTGGCAGCCATTTCCGTGCTGCTGATCGGGGTGACCCTGCTGGTACTTTGCGCACGACTGCTGTTGCAGTACCTGGCGGAGCGAAAGGCCAGGGAGGCGGCAACACGGACGGCGACCGCGCCGGCCTGATACGAAAAAGCCCGGACCATGTCCGGGCTTTTTTGTGTTGGGGATTCAGGCTGTAGGAGCGAGCTCTGCTCGCGAACCTGGGAGGTCGGAGCCGGCCTGCTAGTGGCCTCACCCCTACCCCTCTCCCTCAGGAGAGGGGTGATTCGCGCCGAGAACGCCATGCCATCCGGCAATCTCGAAACCCTGTGGGGGCGATTTCAATCGCTGAGCGAACCGCAGGTTCGCCCCCGCAGTGAAAAGCGCTATCAAACCCTGAACGACGAATCGATCCGATCCAGCCGGCGCAGCTCCGCCTGCCATACCAGGTCCACGCTCTCCAGGTGGTAGCGGTCGTTGTTCAGCTGGCGTGCGGTGAACTCACAGGCGTCGTGATCGGGAATGATCAGCGGCCGGCCCGTTTTCATCGCTTCAAGCTGAATCTCGCAGGCCTGGTTCAGGTAATACATGAGGAAGTAGGCCTCGGCGACGCTGCGGCCGACCGTGAGCAAACCATGGTTACGCAGGATCAGGGCCTTGCTGCTGCCCAAGGCAGCGACGATGCGGCCGCGCACTTCCAGGTCCAGCGGCACACCCTCGTAGTCGTAGTAGGCGACCCGATCGTAGAAGGTCATGTTGGTCTGGTTCAGCGGCAGCAGGCCCTCCTCCAGCGCCGCAACCGCCATGCCAGCCATGGTGTGGGTGTGCATCACGCAGACGGCGTCATGACGGTTCATGTGGACCGCGCTGTGAATGGTGAAACCCGCCGGGTTCACTTCCGGCGCATTGGCTTGGAGCTTGTTGCCGTCGACATCGATCGCCATCAGGTTGGACGCGCTGACCTCCTCCGGACGCAGGCCGTACTGGTTGATCAGGAATGCCGGATCGTCTCCTGGAAGGCGTACCGAGATATGGGTGAAGACCTGGTCGCTCCAGCCATTGAGGTCCAGGAGGCGGTAGGCGGCGGCAAGATCGGTACGCAATTGTTGTTCTGTAGTGCTCATCGGTTCCCCGTAGGCTATCTGGTTGTCGAGGCAGGCAGACTAGGGCCGCTTGTTGGCCAGGAGATATCGATTTATCCTCCTCGAGCTCATTCCATTTCGTAATGAACCACCATGCGCCGACACCTGCCCAGCATGATTTCCCTCACCTGCTTCGCTGCCTTTGCCCGGCACATGAGCGTCACCCGCGCAGCGGAGGAACTCAGCCTGACCCAGGGCGCCGTCAGCCGGCAGATCAAGAACCTCGAAGAAATGCTCGGCCGTCCCTTGGTGGAGAAAGTTCGCCAGCGGCTGTTGCTGACCGAGGACGGCCGTCGCTACGTGGAAGAGATAAGCCCGTTGCTGGACCAGCTGGAAGCCGCCACCCAACGCGTCAGCGCCAACCGCTCCGGTCGCCTGCGAATCGGTGCCGAGCCCTCCCTCACCACCCGCTGGCTCCTGCCGAGACTGAAGGCGTATGGGCAGTTGCATCCCGAGATCGAACTGCAGGTGATGAACGACCTGCACCGTCTCTATGAACAACTGGAAGGCTTCGACCTGGCCGTGCTTTTCGGCGACGGCAACTGGCCGGGGTACGAGGCCCATCTGTTGATGGGGGGCGAGATGGTGGCGGTGTGCACCCCGGAACTGTTTGAACGCCATGGCCCGGTAAACGAACGGCGGGACATCCTGCGCTATCCCCTGCTCCATCACAGCGCCCTTGCGGATCAAGGCAAGTCTTCCACCCAGCTCTGGCTGCAAAGTGCCGGCCTGTCGCCGAAAGAGATCGACGCCCTGCCCGGCCAACGCCTGGAGCACTTCCAGTTCGTCCTCGATGCTGCCGTGCACAGCCTGGGCATCACGGTGCTGCCGCGCTACTTCGTTGTCCCGGAAGTGGAAGCTGGCCGGCTAGTGATCGCCAGCACCGAACCACTGCACCGTGGCGACTACTACCTCGTAGTGCCAGCGGGTTGCCGGGATTCCAAGGTCAGGGAATTTGAGCGGTGGCTGCAGGCGAAGGACTGACCAGGCGCTTTTGGTGGGAGCGAATTCATTCGCGAAAAGACTCCGCAGTGGCCACCCTGTCAGGTCTTTGACCTGCTTCGCGATTGAAATCGCTCCCACAGATGGGGGCATCAGACCCGTAGCGCTGTCGACTCCCGCGCCACCAATTCGCTGCCTACATCCACCAGCGCCTCCCACTCTTGTTCGCCAGCAATGCGCCGGCATAGCAGGTCCACAGTGGCGTTGGCCACCCGCTCGGCGGGAATCCGCACACTGGTGAGTGACGGCGTCGCCACGCGGGCAATGGGCAGGTCACCAAAGCCGCAGATGCCGAGTTGATCCGGCACTCGGATACCCAGCCGCTGACAGGTGAATAGCGCACCAATAGCGGGCATGTCGTTGGTGAAGAAGGCGCCATCGCACTCGATCTCGCCGCGAGCGAAGCGCTGGATTACATCCACGCCGTCGTCGATGTGCGGTACGGGCGATGTATTGAGCCGCAAAGGTTCCACACCGAGTCCGTCCTGCACGGCCTGGCGAAAACCGGCGAAGCGCAAGTTTTCGCGCTCATCGTCGTACCCGAAAAAGGCCGGCCTGCGGTAACCGCACTCCACCAGGTGACGCCCCGCCGCAGCGCCGGCGGCCCAGTTGGAGAAGCCCACCACCTGGCCCACGGGCTGGCGCGGCATTTCGCCCTCGGGCAGGTCCCAGAGTTCGATCACCGGAACATCGGTGGACTGGAGCAGCTCCAGTGTTTCCGGCGCGTGGTAGCCGTAGGCGAGAATCAGCCCGTCGAGTTGGCGCCCAAGGAAAGCGCGCAACAGCTTGCCTTCTTCTTCCTGGGAGAAGCGGGTTTCACCGATCAGCAGGTGGTAACCGGCCCGTGCCAACCCTTGCTGGAGGATCTCGATGGTGGCAGCGAGGATGGGATTGGTGATGGTGGTGATCAGCGCACCGATAATGCCGCTGCGTCGGGTCACCAACTGGCTGGCAGCCAGGTTGGGGACGTAACCCAGTTCGCGTACTGCCTGCTCGATCTTCTGCCGAGTCCGCTCGGAAACCATATCCGGCTTACTCAGCGCCCGCGACACCGTCATGCCGGATACCCCGGCCAATTGGGCGACGTCGTGCAGGGTGGGTTTGCTCTTGGTCGACATCCTGGCCTCTGGCGCCGTGTTCAGGGAGGCGCATTATCCCTGAACATTCCGTGTGGGAGCGATTTCAATCGCGAAGCAGGTCGAAGACCTGCCCAACAAATCCGGAGCGACGACATCGCCCTTTTTCGCGAATGAATTCGCTTCCACAACGCGGCCCCTCTACAAAGCAGGAACGGTCCTGGATCAGGCCAGGAACTCCGCGTGCTCCCACACTTCGATCACCGTCGGGCGATCGGCCTTGGCGGCGGACTTCAGCAGCTCGGCCAGATGCTCCAGGCTCTCGGCCTTCTCGGCATTGCAGCCGAAGGCACGGGCCAGACCCTGGAAGTCCGGGGTGTAGATGTCGACGCCTATGGTGGGAATGTCGCGGTTCTTCATGTAGCGCTTGATCTCGCCGTAGCCGCTGTTGTTCCACAGCAGCACGATGATCGGCGCGCCCGCCTCCACGGCCGAGGCCAGTTCCGGCAGGGTGAACTGGATGCCGCCGTCGCCGATCAGCGCGATAACCGGACGCTCGGGAGCGGCCAGCTTGGCACCGACAGCCGCCGGCAGGCCGTAGCCCAGCGTGCCGTAGCCAGTGGCGGAGTTGAACCAGCTGCGCGGACGGGTCGCCTCGAACAGGTGGTTGCCGGAGTAGACCGGCTGGGTCGAGTCGCCTGCCACGATGAGGTCCGGCAGGGTCTGCTGCAGGGTTTCCAGAACCTTGCGCTGGCCGTTCCAGCTTTCCGGCCACTGCGCGTCCAGTTGCTCGCGCACGGCAGCTGCACGCTTCGAACCGGCACTCTCGGCATGGAAAGCAGCCTTCGCGCCCAGCGCATCGGCCAGGGCAGCCATTGCCTTGCGAGAGTCGCTGAGGATGGCGATGTCGGCCGGGTAGTTACGGTTCAGTTGCTCGGCGTCGATGTCGATGCGAATCAGCTGGCTCTCGATCCGGAAGTTACCGTCGAACACCACGTCATAGTCGGTCTCGCCAAGCTCGGTGCCGATGGCCAGCACCACGTCGGACTCCAGCACCATCTGGCGCACCGGCACCCAGGCCTGGTTGCAGCCCAGCGCCAGCGGATGGCCCTTGGGCAGCACGCCCTTGGCGTTGATGGTGTAGGCGGTAGGCGCATCCAGTGCTTCGACCAGGCGCTGTGCTTCAGCGCCGGCGTCGGCGCAACCGCCACCCAGCAGTACCAGCGGACGCTTGGCGCCCTTGAGCATTTCGGCTGCGCGGGCGATGGCGTCCAGGCAAGGACCGGGGCGGCTCGGCAGAGCGCCCAGCTTGCGGCGTACGTGGTCGGCTGGGGCCGTGATCACGTCGATCGGAATCTCGATGTGCACAGGGCGCGGACGCGCACCATTGAATACGGCGAAGGCGCGAGTCAGTACGTCCGGCAGCTCGTCGGGGCGCATCAGGGTGTGGCTGAAGGCGGCAACGCCAGAAACCAGGTTGCGCTGGGACGGCAGCTCGTGAAGACGGCCGCCGCCCATGCCCAGCTGCTCGGTGTTGTTGACGCTGGAAATCACCAGCATCGGGATGGAATCGGCGTAGGCCTGGCCCATGGCAGTGGTGATGTTGGTCATCCCCGGGCCAGTGATGATGAAGCACACGCCCGGCTTGCCGGACACGCGGGCGTAACCGTCGGCCATGAAGCCTGCGCCCTGCTCGTGGCGCGGGGTCACGTGACGGATAGCGGTATTGGGCAGGCCGCGATACAGCTCTACCGTGTGTACGCCAGGGATACCGAACACGGTATCCACGCCAAAGCCTTCCAGCAGCTCAACCAGCAGTTCTCCGCAGGTCAACATGGGCAGTCCTCCAAAGGATCGGTCAACGAATGGGGCGCACTCTAACACCAGATTGTTAGCGTTAACATCGCTTTTGTCGGAATTGTCCGACGAGGTTGAACGGGAGGGTTTGATTCGCATGTGGGAGCGATTTCAATCGCGATCGGTCAGCGACGCTGCCGTGCAGCTATGCAGCGGGCCTGAGACCGGCATTCGCGAATGAAATCGCTCCCACAAAGACACCAGGATCAGCCGCGGTCTCAGCCCAGGAACAGCTTGCAGGCCGGGTTGTCGCTCTCTTCCCAGTACGGATAACCGATCTCGTCCAACGCCTCGAAGATCAGGTGGTTCTCATCCTCCGGCACTTGCAGACCGGCCAGCACACGACCGTCGGCGGCGCCGTGGTTGCGGTAGTGGAACAGCGTGATGTTCCAGCGCCCGCCCAGCTTATTGAGGAAGTTGAACAGGGCGCCCGGACGCTCGGGGAACTCGAAGCGGAACAGCCGCTCTTCGCCGATGTATGCGGCGCGGCCGCCAACCATGTGGCGCACATGCATCTTTGCCACTTCGTTCTCTGTGAGGTCGAGTACCGGGAAGCCCTGGTCCTGCAGGCTCGCCACGAGTGCCGCGCGAGGATCGGAAACCGGATGGGTCTGCACGCCGACGAAGATGTGTGCCTCGTCTCCCGAGTTGTAGCGATAGTTGAACTCGGTGATCTGGCGCCTGCCCAGTGCCTCGCAGAACGCCTTGAACGCACCGGGTCGCTCCGGCAGGGTCACGGCGATGATGGCTTCGCGCTTTTCCCCCAGCTCGGCGCGTTCGGCCACATGGCGCAGGCGGTCGAAGTTGACGTTGGCGCCCGAATCGATGGCCGCCAGGGTCTGCCCGCTGGCGCCCTCGCGCTCCACATACTTCTTGATCCCGGCCACGGCCAGCGCGCCGGCGGGTTCGGTGATGGAGCGGGTGTCATCGTAGATGTCCTTGATCGCCGCGCAGATCTCGTCCGCGCTCACCGTCAGCACCTCATCGACGAAGTGCCGGCAGACCTCGAAGTTATGCGCGCCGATCTGGGCCACCGCCACACCATCGGCGAACAGCCCCACCTGGTTGAGCACGACCCTCTCCCCGGCAGCCATGGCGGCCTGCAGGCAATTGGAATCCTCCGGTTCGACGCCAATCACCTTCACCTCGGGTCGCAGGTATTTCACATAGGCGGCGATGCCGGCGATCAAACTGCCGCCGCCGACAGGCACGAAGATGGCGTCCAGGCGGCCGGCGTGCTGGCGGAGGATTTCCATGGCCACGGTGCCCTGGCCGGCGATCACGTCCGGATCGTCATAGGGCGGCACGAAAGTCAGGCCCCGCTCCTCCGCCAGCTTCAGCGCATGGGCCAGGGCGTCGGGAAAGGCATCACCATGCAGCACCACCTTGCCGCCACGAGAGCGCACGCCCTGCACTTTCAGCTCGGGCGTGGTGCGCGGCATCACAATGGTCGCCTTCACACCCAGCTCCCGCGCCGCCAGGGCCAGGCCCTGTGCATGGTTGCCCGCCGAGGCTGCGATCACACCACGCGCGCGCTCTTCATCGCTCAACTGCACCACGCGGTTGTAGGCGCCACGGATCTTGAAGGAATACACCGGCTGCAGGTCTTCGCGCTTGAGCAGCACCTGGTTGCCGAGGCGCTCACTCAGTTGCCGTGCGGGCTGCAGGGGCGTTTCGATGGCCACGTCGTACACCGGCGCGGCGAGGATCTTGCGCACGTAGTGCTTGAGCAGGCTTTCGCGCGCATCCAGCGGACGCTCGGTGAGACGTTCGGCGGGTTGGGTGGTGAAGGTGGTCATGCTGGGCTCCTGGTTTCGATCTTGGCGCCCAGGAGACAGAAGGAAAAAACCCGCCTCGAGGGCGGGTTTTTTGTTTGGTCGTCGGCTAACCCGCCACTGCTGGAATGGCGGTAATAATCGCGGGGCCGGACAACCAAGGGAATTGCGTCATGGCGGGCAATCTAGAGGCCCGCAGTCCTGCAGGTCAAGCAGAAAATGCACTCGTGGCAAAAGGAAGATTCCTACAACTGCACAGTCAGGAGACTTGATCACGAACCATCCGCAGCTCCGCCGCGTCCTGGTTCATTCGCTGGATCACATTGAACAGCTGCTCTTTCAACACGGCGTCACCTATGCGGTCGGCCGCGCGCATTACGGCCAAGGCAGCGTCCTCGTTGTTCATCGCCACGGCGTCCAGGGTTTTGCGGAAGTTTCTAACGGTACGGGTCACGCCAAGGAGCTCCAGAAAAACTGCATGCACCCTATTAGATGAATATTTCTTTTTGATTTCAGTGGCTTGGATCAATGCTTCGGTCCGCCCAATTTGACGTTGCCATCGCCATTCACCAAGCTACCGGCCTCGATTCTCCCATCAGGAACATCACGACGTGATCGCCCCTCTCTACCGTCCGGGCCGGCTGGCGCTGTGCGTCGCCGCCCTGCTCTCCCTGCTCGCTGGTTGCGACAAGGAACCCACCAAGCCCGAACCGCCCAAGGTCGATACCTACACCAAGGCCAGTTGGGAAGAACTCCCTACCAGCAGCGACGCCGACGTGATCGCCGGTTTCACCGCCTGGCGTTCGGCCTGCGCACGTCTGGCCAAGGACCCGGTCTGGTCCGCCACCTGCAGCAGCGCCGCGCAGGTGCCGGATGATCCAGCCGCTATTCGCGCCTGGCTGAAGACGCAGCTGGAGGTCTACAGCCTGCGCAGTTCGCGCAACAGCCCGCAGGGTCTGATCACTGGCTACTACGAACCGGTCTACGCCGGCAGCCTGGAGCAGAGCGAGCAGACGCCCGTTCCCGTCTACGGGATTCCCGAAGACATGATCGTGGTCGCCCTCGACAGCCTCTACCCGGAACTCAAGGGCAAGCGCCTGCGCGGCCGCCTGGAAGGCCGCGTGCTCAAGCCCTATGACGATGCCGCGACCATCCGCACCCAGGGCGTCAAGGCGCCTGTGCTCGCCTGGCTGACCGACCCGATGGACCTGCAGTTCCTGCAGATCCAGGGCTCCGGACGCATCCAACTGGAGAGCGGGCGCCAACTGCGCATCGGTTATGCCGACCAGAATGGCCATCCCTATCGCCCGGTGGGCCGCTGGCTGGTGGAACAAGGCCAGTTGAAGCAGGAAGACGTCAGCATGGGCAGGATTCGCGACTGGGCGAAAGCCAACCCGCAGCGGGTGCCGGAACTGCTGGCGAGTAACCCGAGCTTCGTGTTCTTCGGCCTCAACCCCGACAGCAACGAAGGCCCGCGCGGATCGCTCAACGTGCCGCTTACCGCCGGCTACAGCGTGGCCATCGACCGTAAGGTGATCCCGCTCGGCAGCCTGCTCTGGCTCTCCACCACCCGGCCCGACGGCAGCCCGGTGATCCGTCCGGTCGCCGCCCAGGACACCGGCGGCGCGATTGCTGGCGAAGTGCGCGCAGACCTGTTCTGGGGCACTGGCATGGAGGCCGGCGAGCTGGCCGGTAACATGAAACAACAAGGCCAGATCTGGTTGCTCTGGCCCAAGGGCATTCCTCTGCCCGGTTCACCCGCACCACAAGTCCAGGGAGGCAAATCATGAGCCTCGGCATCCGCGCGGAAGTACCCGCCGACATCCCGGCCATAGAGGCCCTGACTGCCGCTGCTTTCGCCACAGCCCCTCACAGCAGCGGTACTGAGCAGTTCATCGTCAACGCCTTGCGTCGTGCCGGGCAGTTGTCGATTTCCCTGGTTGCGGAAGACGCTGGAGAGATCGTTGGCCACGTAGCCCTGTCGCCGGTAGGCATTTCTTCCGGCGCGCCAAACTGGTACGGCCTGGGCCCGATCTCCGTGGCGCCGGCGCGCCAAGGCACTGGCATTGGTTCGCGACTCATGGGCGCGGCCCTGGCGGCCTTGCGCGAACTGGGGGCGCAAGGCTGCGTGCTGCTGGGCGACCCTGCCTATTACGGTCGCTTCGGCTTCGTCGTACGGCCGGGGCTGGTACTGCCCGGCGTGCCGGCGGAGTACTTCCAGGCCCTGTCCTTCAGCGGTGAGTGGCCAGTAGGTGAGGTCAGCTACCACGTGGCTTTCGAAGCCACTGCCTGACCGGCGTCCGATTCGGTATAAGAAGGCTTTGCGCAAGGGAAGGCGCCAACCGAGTCGGCCAGTACGGGGGCAGCCATGAGCGACGACATCGAATCCACCACCCAGGAGGTCTACAAGGCCTTGCTGGAGTCCACCCGGGCGATCCCCTGGAAGATCGACTGGAAGACCATGACCTTCGCCTACATCGGCCCGCAGATCGAAGCGCTGTTGGGCTGGAGCCAGTCGAGTTGGGTCTCGGTCAATGACTGGGCCGAACGCATGCACCCGGACGACCGTGATGCGGTCGTCGCCTTCTGCGTTTCACAGTCCCAGGCCGGCACCGATCACGAGGCTGACTACCGCGCGCTGACGACCACTGGCGACTACGTATGGATTCGCGACGTGGTGCATGTCATGCGCGACGCCGACGGTGAAGTGGAAGCACTGATCGGCTTCATGTTCGACATCAGCGAGCGGAAGAAGGCAGAGCAACAGCTGATCGACCTGCAGAAGCAGCTCGAAGAGTATTCCTACAAGGATGGCCTTACTGGCGTGGCCAACCGGCGCATGTTCGATTCGATGCTCGACGTGGAGTGGGCAAGTGCCCAACGCACCGGCGAGCCGTTGTCGCTGATCCTCCTCGATATCGACTACTTCAAGCAGTACAACGACCACTATGGCCATATCCAGGGCGATGACTGCCTGAAGAGCGTCGGCCGTGCGCTGATGAACGCTGCCATCCGCCCTCGTGACTTCGTCGCCCGCTTCGGCGGAGAAGAGTTCGTGCTGATCCTCCCGGGTACCGATGAACCCGCCGCTCGCCAGGTGGCCGAGCGCTGCCGCAAGCTGATCCGCGAGCAGTGCATACCCCACGAGAAATCCAGCATCGCCTCACTGCTCACCATCAGCCTGGGGGTCGGCACCGTGGTGCCCCGCCACGATGAGCAGCCCCTGCCCTTCATCCAGGCCGTCGACCGGTTGCTCTACAAGGCAAAGCAACGCGGCCGAAATCGCCTGGAGTCAGCCCACTGGATTAGTGCGGCAGTACCCGTCGAGCAGGGCGAAGGTCACTGACCTTCGCCCGGAGCGTCACATTGGGGTGCGCCGTATGCCCGGCAAACACGGACCATCGGAATCCGGGCGCTGCTTTCGGCCTGTACGGTCAAATGGCCGGCGCTAATGGCACACCGCCAGATGCAAAAACGATGCATTTTAAAGCTGCTCATCGTTCTTGAGCTTGGCCGTCACGGGATGAAGTGCCTGTTTGCGCCTTGGCACCGTGGCGGTCCTTTTTGAGCTTCCCCTGAGCGACGCGTCCCCCAAAAGCACAGCCCCTCCAAAGAGGGGCTGATTCGCCGCATCAGTGGAACCGTGGCCAGTGCCAGTGGTGGTGATCGAACCAATCCTTGACCAGAGGACGGTTGCCCCACAGCACCATGCCGATGCAGCCGAAGAACAGGCAACCGATGACGATCAGACCCAGTGCATTAACGCTCATCGCACACCTCCGCATCATTCGACCGACTACAGCATTCAGCATATAAGCCCCGGGATCACTCACAAGTGACGGGCGCCAGCCGGTCGGGCGCTGACTTTTTTACGCATTTTTTACGCCGCCGGCTGCGCCCACAACGGATACTTGCCGCCCCTTTTTGGCAGTTCGCCGCCATACCCGATCCGCACCAACGCCGTGACCCCGACGCCCTCCGCACCGAGCCCCCAGGAGTGATTCCATGAGTTCCAACGTCCTGGAGCAGCACACCCATGCTCGCCCTCATTCCTCGTTCGGCCTGCTCGTGGCCGCAGCCGGTGTGGTCTACGGCGACATCGGCACCAGCCCGCTGTACACCCTGAAAGAAGTATTCGCCGGCCATTACGGCGTACAGGTCAATCCCGAGGGGGTGTACGGCATCCTGTCCCTCGTACTCTGGTCGCTGCTCTGGGTGGTGTCGCTGAAGTACGTGATGTTCATGTTGCGCGCCGACAATGGCGGCGAAGGCGGCGTGATGGCCCTGACCGCACTGGCCCGCCGCGCCACGGCGGCCTACCCGAGACTGAGCAAATTGCTGGTGCTGCTGGGCCTGTTCGGTACGGCACTGTTCTACGGCGACAGCATGATCACCCCGGCCATCTCCGTGTTATCCGCAGTCGAAGGTCTGGATGTCGCCCTGCCGGGCCTGAGCCATTGGGTGGTGCCGGTGACCGTTGTACTGCTGATTGGCCT
Source organism: Pseudomonas sp. BN606 (assembly GCF_029873115.1). NCBI lineage: Bacteria > Pseudomonadati > Pseudomonadota > Gammaproteobacteria > Pseudomonadales > Pseudomonadaceae > Pseudomonas > Pseudomonas sp. BN606. The sequence continues at coordinate 44,174 of NZ_SSOF01000075.1, forward strand.
GTTCCTGATCCAGAAGCACGGTACGGCCCGCATCGGCATTCTCTTCGGCCCGGTAATGGTGGTCTGGTTCGTAGTGCTGGGCGTACTGGGCGTCTACGGCATCGTCCAACACCCCGAAGTGCTCCAGGCGATGAATCCCTGGTGGGCCTTGAACTTCTTCCTGGCCCATCCCGGCATTGGCGTGACCATCCTCGGTGCGGTGGTACTGGCCCTGACCGGCGCCGAAGCCCTGTACGCCGACATGGGGCATTTCGGCCGCAAGCCGATTGCCCGCGCCTGGTTCAGCCTGGTGCTGCCCGGCCTGGTGCTGAATTACTTCGGCCAGGGCGCCCTGTTGCTCGCCAACCCGGCGGCCGCCCGCAACCCCTTCTACCTGCTGGCCCCCGAATGGGCGCTGCTGCCCATGATCGGCCTCGCCACCCTGGCCACCGTCATCGCTTCTCAGGCCGTGATCTCCGGCGCCTTCTCGCTGAGCCAGCAAGCCATCCAGCTCGGCTACATCCCACGCATGCAGATCCAGCACACCTCGAGCGCAGCGCAGGGACAGATCTATATCGGCGTGGTGAACTGGGCGCTGATGACCTGCGTGGTGTTGCTGGTGATCGGCTTCGGCTCATCCGGCGCCCTCGCGGCAGCCTATGGCGTGGCCGTGACCACTACCATGCTGATCGACACCCTGCTGGTTTCGGCGGTGATGCTGCTGCTCTGGCGCGTGCCACGCTGGCTGGCAGTGCCTTTGCTACTGGGTTTCCTGATCGTCGACTCGCTGTTCTTCAGCGCCAACGTGCCGAAGATCTTCCAGGGCGGCGCCTTCCCGGTGATCGCCGGGGTGATCCTCTTCCTCCTGATGACCACCTGGAAAAGCGGCAAGCGCATCCTCATCGAGCGCCTCGACGAAACCGCCCTGCCCCTGCGTGGCTTCATCGACAGCATCTGCCTGCAGCCGCCGCACCGCGTCGAAGGTACTGCAGTGTTCCTCAGTGCCAGCCCCGACGCCGTGCCCCATGCACTGCTGCACAACCTGCTGCATAACCAGGTCCTGCATCAGCAAGTGGTGCTGCTGACCGTCGTGACTCGCGACACGCCGCGTATCGAGGATGGTCAACGCTTCGAAGTCACCCGCTACGACGGCGGCTTCTACCGGGTGCTGCTGCATTTCGGCTTCATGGAAGAGCCCAACGTCCCGGAAGCGCTGAGCACCTGTCGCCTGGAAGGCCTGGATTTCACGCCCATGCGCACGACCTACTTCCTCAGCCGCGAGACGGTGATTCCCACCAAGGGCCTGGGCATGTCGCTCTGGCGGGAAGGGTTGTTCGCCTTCCTGCACAAGAACGCCAACAGCAGCCTGCGCTACTTCCAGCTGCCCGTGAACCGAGTGATCGAACTGGGCACCCAGGTCGAGATCTGACCCCCGGCTGGCGCCACCGCTCCCTCCGGCGCCCCGGTTCCATCCAGTCCCATAGGCTTGGCCCGCAACAGGTCGAGCCTTTTCCACTTCGCCTCGCCAGGCGCTTCGACGCTCAAGGCCAATTAAAGGCTGCCCGACTGCCTACAGTGTGTTCGGACAATTTGCACAGACAGCGCACACGTCCTCGCCTTGTCCTCATTTCCCGTAACACAGAAAGTGATGCCCCGGAAATCTGGCGTTACTCACGGCCGTTCGCCCTCATGTGTTCGCGTGCGGCCATCGATGATCGAGAAATGGATTCAGGACAACCGGCCCATGCGCTACATCAGCAAACTCATTCTTCCAACGCTACTGTTGATACTCCTTCACCCTTCAACCAGCCTCGCAATGCTTTGTCAGGGAAACGGTGGAAGTTTTACGCTGCCCCGCGGACTGGCCGTAGGCGCCGACCTGGAGGATGGAACCATCGTCTGGGAATCCGAACCACTCAGCCGAAAAGTGTCCTGTCGGGCGGACGCCTTTGACCCTGGGGGCCTCGGCGACCAGATCCCCATTTCCATCTATGTGAATCCGAAAAGCCACAAAATCGATGGCGGCATTGAAGTAGGTATGCGTTTTGGCGGAAAGATATACACGCGCACGGGAGAGAAGATCCCTACCGGCGTTCAAACAGAAATGGTGTGCGGAATCGATGGAAAACCGGGGATGTGTGGGCGACATGCCAATTTCACCCTCGATTTCAGCCTTGTCGTGCTCAAGCGAGGCGTCTTTCCGCCGTCGGGCATGGCCACCCAAGTGGGGACATACACTGTATTCACTGTTGACCGTGATACTTCCCTGTCAGCCAGACAGTTGTTCATTCCTACTATCTACAACTTGCAGCTTGTGCGCTCTTCTGCCTGTACTCCCACACTCAGCCTCGTTCCCGATCACATCACCTTCCCCATGGTCCACGCCCGGGACGCACAACGGGGCAAGGTCGCCAGCGCCGTCGACTTCAACCTTGAAATATCCAGGACGTGCAGCAAGGACATATTTTCCAGTGAAGCCAAATTCACACCGGTCACCGCCACCGATGCCGCCGGCATGCTCGTTCCCGACGACAACCCCTCGGTCGGCATCTCCCTGGTAAGGCCCGATCACAGAACCACCGCCCCCCTCAACAAATGGTTCAGCCTGCACAGCGGCTCCTATCGGGAAGTCGTCAGGGTTCCCTTCCGGGCCGACCTGCTCTGGCGGGAAAACCGGCCCCAAATCGGCCCCTTCAGTGCAGGCGTCATCGTCGAGGTGACTCACTTCTGACTCGTCGAAACCACGATTCACTGAAACGACTGGAAGCCAGGGCCCACGCCCTGGCTTCTTCTTTTCGGATCAAGCAGTCACAGCCCCTGGGGCGCCGCACGCGCCAAACGAGTGTTCGCCTTTAAATATCCAAAACGAATTACCAAATAATAATTAAGTATTTATTGATCTAAGAAGACAAAAGCTAGTCTTGCTCCCGTAACCCTCAGGACTCCCCAAGGAGCTGCATCATGGACCGCACCGACAACGTCATCGACCTCGCCCGCTATCGCACGCGCCGTCAAGCGCGCCGCATGGCCGAGCTGATGTGGACGATGTACGCATGCCGGGCTGGTTACGGGGCTTTCCAGCTCATCCAGCAACAGAGGGAAAATGGCATTCGCGAGGCGTGAGTCATGGGTCATTCGCTACCTCTCGACGCCGTTGACCAGGTGTTGCTCTCGGCCACTGCCGTGGACGACCCAATCAGCCAGCGCGTCGCCAGCAACCTGTTGCGCCTGCGCGCCAAGCGCAACCTCTCGCTGGACGGTCTGGCCCGCGTTTCCGGCGTGAGCCGCGCCATGCTGGCGCAAATCGAATCCGGGCGCAGCGTTCCCTCGATCAAGGTGCTGTGCAAGATTGCCCAGGGTCTGAAGGTCTCTGTGGCCGCATTCCTGGATGACCGCGCATTCGACGGCGTCGCCGTACTACCGGCACGCCAGAGCAAGCGCCTGGTGAGCAGCGACGGCAGCTTCGTCAGCCGCGCGCTGTTTCCCTTCGATTGTTCGCGCCAGGTGGAATTCTATGAGTTGCGCCTTGCGGGACTGGCCACCGAGGACTCTCCCGGCCATGCCCCCGGCACCCAGGAAAACCTGGTCGTCGCCCAGGGCGTGCTGGAGATCAGCGTGAACGAGGAACGCTTCCTGCTCGCCACCGGCGATTCGATCCTGTTCTACGCCGACCAACCCCACGCCTACCGCAACCCCTCCAACAGCGAAGCGGTGGCCTACCTGGTTACCACCTACGCCGAGCGGCTCGACTGAGCCGCCCTTCTTCCCCACACACCCCCACAAGGGTGGATCACGCTTCACCGATCCACCATCAGTGCCATGCCGAACCACGATGGTGGACATGAAGAGCGATGCCCGCCCTACGACTGCCCTGCGTCGCGCCAAGACCTGACAAGCAGGCACAAAAAAAGCCCGGCGGGATTCCCGGCCGGGCTTTTTCACATCCTGCCAATCAGCAGGTGCAGCACATCATCGGCATGCCGTTGCAGCTCATCATCATGGGCATGCCGCACTCTGTCATTTTCATCATCAGGGCGCAGCAGTTCTTGAACATTTCCATGTTCATGCCCTGCATCGGCATCATCTTGCACATCATGGCGTCGCCCTGCGTCGAGCACTCCATCATGCACTTCATGGACGGCATGGGCATGCCCATCCCCATCATCGGCATCATGTTCAGCATCGGCATCATGGCCATGCCGGCCTGGGACATGCACATCATCGACATGTTGCCGCAGTGCATCATCATCGGCATGCCGCAGTTCATCATCATCGCCATCATTTCCGCGCTGTTGCGGAACATCGTCATGTCCATGCCCATGGCCGGCATCATCTTGCACATCATGCCGTCGTCCTGCATGTCGCACTGCATGGTGGCCATCATCATGGGCATGCCCATCATCGGCATCATGGTGTTGGCGGACATCGGCATTTGCATCTGCATGGCATTCATCATGGTGGCGCTCCCTCAAAGGATGGAATGTGTAACCGGAATGGGGCCGATTCTAGGGGTGCGAATCTGTCGGACAAGGTGACGAGGCAGCGTCGGCCGGACATGCCCGGCCGGCGTTTTCGCCATGGATTGCAGTGGCTGCTTTCGTGATCACAGCGAATTGCCCGCGATCACGAACAGGCATGAATCGATAGCGGCTTTATCGGCGCAATGGATATGCGTTTCAGGAATTAGCAAATAACCCTAGTGAATATTCAATCTAACGACCGGGCACTTCTTATTGCCCAGCCCCGGTGCCTGCACAAAGTCGGAGGGCCCCGTCCTGGAGTGCCCACCCACTCAGCGCGATTTCCCGCTGATGGCGAACCGCAGCGTCTGAGCCTGCCGGGCTGCACGGTGATCGCGCGGAAAAGAGCCTAACCATGGATACGGCCGCTGGGATCGCCGCGCTCATCACGACAGCCCGTCGCCACCTGCGGACCAGCAGTCGGCCCGCGAAATAATGGCAAATCCATGGCTATGCTTTGAGTGTCACCATGCCGAATGGAAATCGATATCTGGCGCCAGTTCCGGGGGATCCGGTGCCGGGGTTGAACGAACAGGATGTCTTGCTTTTTGAACGGCGCTTATCAGGTCCATACATAGGGACGTTGGTTGGAGATCGTGAAATGGATTCGTTCGAGAGCGAAAGCGCTGCCAACCAAGTCATATCTGCCCACTCGAACAATCAACCCACGACCCGCTGGCACCGCATGTACTTCTTCCTTGCGGGCTTCGACGTGCTGGTCGTGGTGCTGAGCGTTCTCCTGAACCACCTGATCGTCGATACCTACCACCGCTCCATCAAGGCCAACCAGTCCTGGGTCCAGCAGCTTTCCGCTTATTCGACCCTTGGAAGCCTGGCCTCGGAAGTGAACGCGCCGGGCAACAACGTGTTCGACACCCATGATGTCGAAGCCGAATCGCAGAACATGACTGCCGCCTTGCGTGCCTTCGACGAGCATCTGGCGAACGCCAAGCAGCAATTGGAAGTGCGAATCGCCAATCAGGCCGAACACAGCGCGGACATCCAGGCTTTCACGCTCGCCCTGAAGGGTGAAGTGGCAGAGGTCGACTCGGCCATGGTCGAAATGGTGAAAGAGGCCACGCTCATCTTCTCGTTCTTCCGTGAAGGCAAGTCGGACGAAGCCGGCAAGCGCATGGCGACCATGGACCGCAAGTACGCCAAGTTGCTCGCCTCCCTTGCCGCCGTGCGCGAACGCGTCGGCCTGATCCAAAGCAAGCTCCTGGAGGAGGAACTGGAATCGGTCGAGGAACTGCGCCGGATCGAATACGCCATCATGGTCTTCGTGCTGCTGATGGTTACCGCAGCCGTCTTCTACGGGCGCCGTATCCGACGTGAAATGGAGTCCCACGCTGCAGAGCGCGAAGGCTACCTGAGCGTACTGCGCGAGAGTGAACGGCAGTTCCGCCAGCAGGCATCGCTGCTGGACAAGGCCCAGGACGCCATCGTCGTACACGACATGGATCACCGCATCCTCTACTGGAACAGGAGCGCCGAGCGACTTTACGGACTGACCAGGGACGAGGCGCTTGGCATGTCGGCCCAGGGGCTCATTTACCCTAGCCATGCCCCCATCGACACGGCCACCCATAGCCTGATCGAACTGGGCGACTGGTCGGGAGAGGTAACGTTGCGACGCAGGGATGGCAGCACCATCAACTTCGAGAGCCACCGCACCCTGGTACGCGACGACAACGGCCTGCCGCAGTCCGTGCTGTCGATCAACACCGACATCTCCCACCGCAAAGCCGCGGAGCAAGAGGTCAAGCGCCTGGCCTTCTACGACCAACTCACTGGCCTGGCCAACCGGCGACTCATGCTGGATCGCCTGCAGCACGCGCTGGCCAGCAGCGCCCGCAGCCAGCACACGAGCGCAGTCATCCTGATCGACCTGGACAACTTCAAGGCCCTCAACGACACCCTGGGGCACGACCGGGGCGACATGCTGCTGCAACAGGTCGCCCATCGTCTGTCCGCCTGCATTCGCGAAAGCGATACCGTCGCCCGCCTTGGCGGCGACGAGTTCGTGGTCCTGCTGGAAGGACTCAGCGAGAACCCCCCGGATGCCGCCATCCAGGCCAAGACCATCTGCGAGAAGATCCTCAGCTCGCTGAACCTGTCCTACCCGCTGGACGGCTACGAACACCACAGCACGCCCAGCCTGGGCATCGCCCTATTCCAAGGGCAGCTCAATACCGTCGACGACATCATGAAGCGCGCGGACCTCGCGATGTATCGCGCCAAGGCCGCCGGACGCAACACCATGCGTTTCTTCGACCCGGAGATGCAGGCCGTCGCCACTGCCCGCGCCAGACTGGAGTCCGACCTGAGACAAGGCCTGCAAAGCAAGGAACTATCGCTGCACTTCCAGCCTCAGGTGAACAGCCAGGGCCGCATCGTGGGTGCAGAGGCACTCATGCGCTGGCAGCACCCCGAACGCGGCAATGTGTTGCCGGCCGATTTCATCCCGCTGGCGGAGGAAACCGGACTCATCCTGCCGCTCGGTCGCTGGGCACTGCAAACCGCGTGCGCTCAACTGACGACCTGGGCCAAGCACCCGGAAACCGCCCGACTGGTCGTCGCGGTGAACGTCAGCGCCCGCCAGTTCCACCACCCCGACTTCGTGGAAGAGGTACTGACCGTGCTGCGCTACACGGGTGCCGACCCGAGGAGGCTCAAGCTCGAGCTGACCGAGGGGCTGCTGGTGGAAGACATGGAAAATACCGTCGCCAAGATGATCGAACTGAAGGAGATCGGTATTGGCCTGTCACTGGACGATTTCGGCACCGGCTACTCGTCGCTCTCCTACCTGAAGAGCCTGCCGCTGGACCAGCTGAAGATCGACAAGTCGTTCATCCGCGACGTGCTGGTCGACCCCAATGACGCAGCCATCGCCTGCGCCATCGTGAGTTTGAGCCAGATCCTCGGGCTCTCGGTGATTGCCGAAGGCGTGGAAACCGAGGCCCAACGCGCCTTCCTCGTCAGCCACGGTTGTCACACCTACCAGGGCAACCTGTTCTCCCGCCCTCTTCCGGCCGAACAGTTCAAGCAGTACGTCCACGAACGGTCGATGGCGGAGAACTGAGTCCTCCAAGCACCCATTGTGCTCGGAGCGTGGCATGTAGGAGCGAGCTTGCTCGCGAACCTGCCGAGCTCGACTTTCGCGAGCACGCTCGCTCCTACACAAAGCCAGGTCTGCAAAGCGTGCTCAGTACTTGATGTCCCTTGCCCTCTCCCGCCCCTGCTGCTTGGTCTGGCGCTTGTCCTGCCGACACTGTGCGTTGTACTGCTGGTCAGCGGCGCGGCAGTCCTGCTTGATCTGGCGTGAGTCCTGCCGTGTTTCCTGCCGCACTTCGCGTGCGGCCCGGCGTTGTTCGGCCTGCTCAGTGGCCCAGGACGCACCTGCCGAAACCGTCAGGAACATCGCAACCACCCACACAGAAAATCGACTAATAGGCATGACATGCCCTCCTCTGGCCAGGATTCCCGGCTCTTTCATTACAACCGATTATCCCGGCCCATGCGGTGGAGCCGCCAAGCGGTGTTCCTTGGCAAGTTCCCTATTGGGCCTCGTTCAACCTGCAAATGCCTGGTCGTTTCGGCAACCGGGCCCGCTTCTGCCAGCACTGATCGCTGATCGCGATGGTTCAGCCTTGCGTGCGCTTCGGCGAAACTCCCGGGGCGTGCCGCCCGTCTTCGACCTGAAGACGGGCCGCCTCCACACGCATGCGCAACCCTGGCGGCCGGGATGCTTGCCATCGGCAGTCGATGCATGTCAGCGACTCATCCACATCGCGCTTGGTGCAAAATAGTGCGCTGAATACCCTGGCCCTGGTTTCAGCCGAGCCCTGAGCCGTGTTGCGCTGAAACGAGGGCCGAAATGAGTACTGGTTCTAGCAAGTTGATGTTCCTGGACCCCGCGTTCAGCGTGATGGAGAGATTCAATGCATAACCCAACAACCACCGGCGGTGACAGCATGATCGAGGTAACCGAGGTTTCCATTGCCCAACTGCGCGCCGCGCTCGAGTCCGGCCGCACGACAGCTGTCGAGCTGGTCCAGGCCTATCTCGCCAGGATCGATGCCTACGATGGTCCCGACACCCCAACCGCTCTGAACGCAGTCGTGGTTCGCAACCCCGAGGCGCTCAAGGAAGCCGAAGCATCCGATGCGCGCCGCGCGCGAGGCGAAACGCTCGGACCACTGGATGGCATTCCCTATACGGCCAAGGACAGCTACCTGGTGAAAGGGCTGACCGCGGCATCCGGCAGCCCGGCTTTCAAGGACCTGATCGCCTATCGCGATGCGTTCACCATCGAACGGCTTCGCGCCGCCGGTGCCATCTGTCTGGGCAAGACCAACATGCCGCCCATGGCCAACGGTGGCATGCAGCGCGGCGTCTACGGTCGTGCGGAGAGTCCATACAACGCGAACTACCTCACCGCGCCGTTCGCCTCGGGCTCGTCCAATGGTGCGGGCTCCGCGACCGCAGCCAGTTACTCGGCATTCGGCCTGGCCGAGGAAACCTGGTCGAGCGGGCGCGGGCCGGCGTCCAACAACGGCCTGTGCGCCTACACGCCTTCGCGCGGGGTGATCTCGGTACGCGGCAACTGGCCGTTGACGCCGACCATGGACGTCGTGGTGCCGTACGCAAGGACCATGGCCGACCTGCTGGAAGTACTGGATGTGGTCGTAGCCGAGGACCCGGACAAACGTGGCGACCTGTGGCGCCTGCAGCCGTGGGTGCCGATCCCCAGCGTCGCTTCGGTGCGCCCCGCGTCCTACCTTGATCTCGCTGCCACGCCCGAGGCCCTGGCGGGCAAACGCTTCGGCGTTCCACGCATGTTCATCAACAAGGATCTGGAAGCCGGCACCAGCGAAGCACCGGGTATTGGCGGCCCGACGGGGCAACGAATCAATACCCGCCCTTCCGTCATCGGTCTCTGGGAAGAGGCGCGCAAGGCACTCGAAGCGGCCGGGGCCGAAGTGGTCGAGGTCGATTTCCCACTGGTGTCCAACTGCGAGGGCGATCGCCCCGGCGCGCCGACTGTGTTCAACCGCGGTGTGGTATCCAAGGAGTTCCTGCATGACGAGCTCTGGGACCTGTCGGCCTGGGGCTTCGATGACTTCCTGCGCGCCAACGGCGATCCCAAGCTGAACCGCCTCGTCGACGTTGACGGACCGCAGATCTTCCCCCATGACCCGGGCACCCTGCCGAATCGTGAAGGCGACCTGGCCGCCGGCATGGACGAATACGTGCGCATGGCCGAACGCGGCATCAAGCAGTGGGACCAGATTCCCACCCTTCCGGATGGTCTGCGCGGTCTCGAAAAGACGCGTCGAATGGACCTTGAAGACTGGATGGACCAGTTGGGCCTGGACGCGGTGCTCTTTCCGACGGTGGCCGACGTTGGCCCGGCGGATGCCGATGTGAATCCGCAGTCCGCGGATATCGCCTGGAGCAATGGCATCTGGGTTGCCAACGGCAATCTCGCCATCCGCCATCTGGGCGTTCCCACGGTCACCGTGCCGATGGGCGTGATGCCGGACATCGGCATGCCCATCGGGCTGACCTTCGCGGGTCGCGCATACGATGACTCGGCCCTGCTGCGCTTCGCCTCGGCATTCGAATCGACCGGCTCGAAGCGTCTGATCCCCCCGCGCACCCCGCCATTGCCGCGCGGCTGACGATGTAACGGGCGGGATTGGGGCGGCGAGTCCCAATCCCGCTCACTACGGTCAGGGACGGGCGAGTCCAGACATGCACCCAGTAGTTCACTTCAGACGAATCCCGCCCCGGCAGTATCCGGGGCGGTCTCGGCGTTACTTGCTCAACCGGAGACGGACTCCAGCGGCTTGTCGACCGCATCGCTGACCAGCGCTCCATTGCCAGGACGGTGCCAGAGAAACACCAGGATAGCGGCGGCACCGATCAGGCCCGGCAGGGCGAAGGCCAGGAAGCTCGCCTGAATCGGCAGTTGCGCGGCATGCAGCGCACCGCCCAGCAGCGGGCCGATGATCGCGCCGATGCGGCCGATACCCATGGCCCAGCCAAGTCCGGTGGAACGGATATGCGCCGGATAGAACTGCACCGCGCAGGCGTTGGCGAGGATTTGCGTGCCGATGGTGCAGGCACCAGCCATGCCGATCAGCAGGTACAGCACCGGCAGCGGGGATTTCAGCGCCAACAGGCTGAGGGACAGCGCGCCGAGAGTGAAGAAGGCGAACAACACCCGACCGAGACCGATCCGGTCCCCGAGCCAACCGCCGCCAATGGCACCGAAGATGGCCCCGAAGTTCAGCACCAGAAGGAACGCAAGACTGGAGTTGAGCCCGTAGCCGGCAGCATTCATCAGTTTCGGCAGCCAGGAGCTCAGGGCGTAGACCATCAGCAGGCAGCAGAAGAACGCCACCCAGAGCATCAGGGTGCTCAGCGAGCGCCCATCGTGGAAGAGCTGGCCAATGGCGGCCTTGCCAGCCTGCCCCTTGGCCAGTGCAAGTTGATCACCAGCGCCGGGCCGGTATTCCGGGGCGGCCTTTTCCAGTAGCTCACTGGCCATTCCGACCTTGCCCTGGCGAACCAGGAAGTTGATCGATTCGGGCAGCTGGCGCACCAGCAACGGCAATACCAGCAAGGGCACAACGGCGACGAAGAACACCGCCTGCCAACCCCAGTGCGGTATCAGCACCATGCCCAGGCCGGCGGACAGCATGCCCCCTACCGAATAGCCACTGAACATGACCGCCACCAGGGTGCTGCGAATCTTCTTCGGCGCGTATTCGTTCATCAGCGCGACGACATTCGGCATGACGCCGCCGATGCCGAGCCCCGCTATGAAGCGGCAGATGGCGAACTCCTCAGGGGTGCGGGCGAAGCCGTTGACCACGGTGAAGCCACTGAACAGGACCACACAGGTCATGATGGTCTTGCGGCGTCCGATGCGGTCGGACAGCGGGCCGAAGAACAGCGCGCCGAACATCATCCCGACCAGCGCGCAGCTGCCGAGCAGGCCGGCCTGGAGCGCAGTCAGGTTCCAGGTCTGCATGAGCGCGGGTAGCACCACGCCGTAGATGACCAGGTCATAGCCGTCGAAAATGATGATCAGCGCGCACCAGAACAGCACGCGTGCGTGAAAGGCATTGAAGCGAGCCCCGTCGAGCAGGGCGGAAACGTCGATGGTACGCATGGCATGGCTCTTCTTGTCGTTGTTATAGAGCCGGAGCGGCCTGCAGGCCCGCCCCGGTAGGACGAGGCGGAATCAGGCGCAGCGGCTGACGGCCTCCCAGCCCAGTCGGGCGCGGGCCTGGGCGACGTCTGCGTCCAGGTCATGGTTCCACAGCCAGTCGAAGCGACTGGCCAGGGTCGGTCCCAGGGCCTGCTCGTCGTCACCGACGACCGGGTCGCGCAGCTCGTACAACTCGCCCGCCTCCCAGGAAGTGCGCTGCACGCGACACGCACGCGGCCGGCGCAACGCGTCGTAGGCCGCCAGCAATCCGTCCAGGTTGCCCTGACTCACGTTCGGATCACCCAGCAGGCGCGCCAGGAAGTAGGCATCTTCAAGTCCTTGCCCTGCCCCGGCCCCCTGGTGCGGCAGCATGGCGTGCGCGGCATCACCGATCAGCGCCACGCGGCCGTGCACGTAGCCGGGCAGTTCGGCCAGGTCATGCAGCGCCCAATGGCTGGGCGCCGGAATGCATTCGAGCAGGATGCGCGCGGCATCGCCCCAACCTTCGAATGCTTCGAGCATTTCGCGCTGGCTGGCCTCGCGCACCCAGGAGGCATCCTCGGGCCATTCGGGGTTGGGCTTGCTGCGGTCGGAAACGAACGCCACCACATTGATGATGCGGCCCTGCTTCACCGGGAAGGTGAGGATGTGGCCGTCGAGGCCGAGATACATCTGCGGTACATCCACCAGATGCTCGTCGACCCCGGCAGCGCGATAGGCCTCGCGCAGGCGCTGACTATCAATCAGGCCGCGATAGGCGCAGGTGCCAGTGAATCGCGGAGCGACCGGCGCGGCGCCGATCCCCTCCAGCACATGGCTGCGCATGGCGGACTTGATACCGTCTGCGGCAATCAGCAGATCGCCCCGGTACTCACTGCCATCGGTGAACAGCACCCGTGCCTCATTGCCCTGTTGCTCCACGCCGACGGCGCGCTTCCTGAAACGCGCCACGCCTTCGGGCAAGCGGCTGGCCAGCACATCCAGGAAGTCTGCCCGGTGCACCGAGGACTGCCCCACGCCCGGCGCCACACTGGCGCCGATGTAGCCGGCATCGCTGCTGCGGCGCCATTCGAACCACACGTCCTGCCAGGGCTCAGGGGTACGGTCGGCCAGTTGCCCGTATGGCTCCGCGAGCCCAAGACCGGCGATGGCCCGGACTGCGTTGGCGCCAAAGGAGACGCCGGCGCCCACTTCACCGAAGGCAGGGGCGGACTCGAAGAGCTGGACGTCGAGATGGGAGTGACGGCAAAGGTCCAGTGCCAGGGCGACGCCGGAGATACCGCCGCCGATGATGCCGACGCGCAAAGCAGGCTTCTTGCTCATGTTCGTACCCATGATGGTGTTGTTGTTGGAGTGGAACCATCATGGCGACCCGAGAAATATTGATAAATGCACCAACTCGCATACAGACTATTTCAGCTATGAATATTCCTATCGAACCCTCCACTTCACGGGACGCCCCATGGACCTGCGCGATCTGGACCTGAACCTGCTGGTGGTCTTCAACCAATTGCTCATCGACCGGCGCGTATCCACGGCCGCCGACAACCTGGGGCTGACCCAGCCGGCCGTCAGCAACGCGCTCAAGCGACTGCGCACCACCCTGCAGGACGACCTGTTCGTGCGCACCTACCAGGGCATGGAGCCCACGCCCTACGCGGACCAACTGGCAGAGCCCGTGTCACTGGCCATACACACCCTGCGAGATGCCCTGAGCCGGCAGGACAACTTCGATCCCTTGGCTAGCGAGCGCACCTTCACCCTCGCCATGACCGACATCGGCGAAATCTACTTCACCCCGCGCCTGATGGACGCGCTGGCCCGGCTGGCGCCCAAATGCCGAATCAGCACCGTGCGCAATACCTCGGTCACGCTGATCGAGGCGCTGCAGAACGGAACCGTCGACCTCGCCGTGGGGCTGCTGCCACACCTGCAGGCGGGTTTCTACAAACGCCGCCTGTTCCAGCATCGCTACGTGTGCATGTGCCGCAAGGACCACCCGGCCACCCGCGAACCGCTGACCCTGGAGCGGTTCAGTCGCTACGGTCATGTACGGGTGATCGCCGCCACCACCGGCCACGGTGAGGTGGACGCCCACATGGCACGCCTGGGCATAGAGCGGGATATACGCCTGGAAGTGCCGCACTTCGTCGCCGTCGGTCATATCCTCCAGCGCACCGACCTGCTCGCCACCGTGCCCGAGCGCTTTGCCGACTCCTGCGTCGAACCCTTTGGCCTGGTCGCCCTGCCCCACCCGGTCGAGTTGCCGGAGATCGACATCAACCTGTTCTGGCACGCGAAGTACCACCGTGACCCCGCGAATCGCTGGATCAGGCAACTGATGTTCGAGCTGTTCGCGGATTGAAGAAGATGCCGGCCAGATGCAGCGATTGCGCGGCAGGCCGGGCGTCGTCCTGTCGAGTTGCCGTGTATCAAAGTGTCTCTGAAGGAGGTCGGGATACACGCCTACCAGTCCGGCCGTAGATTCGACACAGGCCAGATACGCCGTGGCATTCAACTGTTTGCGTGGCCCGAAGGGGACTACCCGGCCCTCAACCAATCGCCAGCAACGGAGACATCACCATGTCGATGGCACAGCGGAACAACGCGTCCGACAAGAATCGCCGTCACCTCGTCAGCGCCTCGATCCTCGCTTTGGCGCTCTTGCAACTCGGCGCAGCCCACGCGCAAACCACCGCCAGCATGGCGCCCGCCGCGACCGGGGCGCGTACTCACCAGGTAGCCCCCTCCCCGCTCGGCCCGCTGAAACATGTGAAGGCCGGGCTGCTGAACGTGGCCTATGCCGAAGTCGGCCCGGCTGACGGGGCGGTGGTCATCCTGCTGCACGGCTGGCCATACGACATCCACAGCTATGACGAGGTCGCACCATTGCTGGCCGCCAAGGGCTATCGGGTGCTGATGCCCTACGCACGAGGCTTCGGCGACACACATTTCCTCTCCGGGAAAACCCTTCGCAATGGGCAACCCGCCGCACTGGCCAGTGACGTGATCGATTTCATGGACGCGCTCAAGATCAAACAGGCCGTACTCGGCGGTTACGATTGGGGCGCGCGCTCGGCTGGCATCGTCTCCGCGCTCTGGCCAGAGCGCGTCAAAGCGCTGGTGTCGGTCAGCGGCTATCTGATTGGCAACCAGGCTGCCGGCAAAAAGCCGTTGCCACCCAAGGCTGAATTGCAGTGGTGGTACCAGTTCTACTTCGCCACCGACCGCGGCCGTGAGGGCTACAAACAGAACACCCACGACTTCGCCAAGTTGATCTGGCAACTGGCCTCTCCGAAATGGGCGTTCGATGACGCCACATTCGATCGCAGCGCAGCCGCTCTCAACAACCCTGACCACGCCGACATCACCATCTACAACTATCGCTGGCGCCTGGGCCTGGAGCCGGGCGAGAGTCAGTACCAGGCCCTGGAGCAGAAGCTGGCCACTACGCCATCCATCAGCGTGCCGACCATTACGCTCGAAGGTGACGCCAACGGCGCACCGCATCCGAAAGCCGAGGACTACGCCAAGCGCTTCACCGGCAAATATGAGTACCGGCTGATCACCGGCGGCATCGGCCACAACCTGCCACAGGAAGATCCGCAGGCGTTCGCCAAGGCTGTCATCGATGCTGACAAGCTCTGAAGCCAGGCTGGCCTGACTGCAGGCACCTCAGGGCTGAAGGTGAATCATCCGGGCAATGAAACGCGAAAGCCCGCCAGAGAGGCGGGCTTTCGTGCAACGACAGCGGGGATCAGTCGTTGTGTTTGTGCTTGTGTTTATGTTTGTGGCTGGCCTTGCGGTTGTCGTAGTGGTCGTGGTGGTCGTCGTCATCGGCCAGATTGTTGCCGATAGCACTACCGGCCGCCCCGCCCAGGCCGGCGCCGATTGCACCACCGGTGGAGCCACCTACGCTGTTGCCGATCACCTGGCCGCCAGCCGCGCCAAGGCCACCGCCAATCGCCGCTTCTGTCTTCTTGCCATCTTTCGCGCTCACCGCGCCGCCCGCCGCACCGCCCAGGCCGGCTCCAATCGCAGCGCCAGTGCTGCCGCCGACCGCCTGGCCAACGACGCTGCCCAAAGCCCCACCGACGCCACCGCCGATTGCTGTATTAGTGGTTTCGCCGGCGACTACGTACTGCGACGCCAGGATGCTGAGTGCTAGTGCGGATAATGATTTGCGCATGCTTGCGAACCTCTGACAGGACGGGAAAAAGCAGATTCTGGCGGATGCGAGATCACCAGACAACGCAAGTCGGGCCGTTCATGGACCTGAGTCAAGGGACTACCGGCTAGCGCTACCGCCTATCGAGCAAACCGCAATGCCAGCCAGCGAACTCATGTGGGGTCCGGGCAGGTATCGAGCAAACAATCGGGGAGGACCGATATCCGCGACCTCACCACTCGATGCCAGTCGCCTGTCGGTACTGTCGCGGGGTAAACCCGGTCAGCATCTTGAACTGCCGGCTGAATGCACTGTGGTCGGTGTAGCCGCATTGCAGGGCAACCTCGGTAATCGGCAGGTCGGTGTGCAATAGCCGATGCGCGTGCTCCAGCCGCACCTTGTGGATCAGCTGCCGCGGTGTCAGGTGGAACACCCGTTTGCAGTAGCGCTCCAGCTGAGCCACGGAAATGCCGGCAATGCGCGTCAACTCGCCCAAGGTGATGGGTTGATGGAAATGCGTGCGGATGTATTCGTCCACGGCAGCGAGGCGCTGGTAGGCCGGGTGCGTATCACTGGCCGACTGCAGGTCCACCGAGATGCCCACCAGACCGATGATTTCACCACTGCGGCTGTACAGCGGTCGTTTGTGCGTCAGGCACCAACCCGGTTCGCGGCTCCCGTACAGATGCAGTTCCAACTGGTCTTCCAACACGTGGCCATGTTCCAGGACCCGTCGATCCTGTTCGGTGTAACCGGGCCCCAGCTGCGCGGGAAAAACCTCGGCGCTGGTCTTGCCCAGTAGCGGTTGCAACTGCTTCAGGCCGCACCGCTGCACCAGTGTGCGATTGGCCATTACGTAGCGGGCCTGATCGTCCTTGATGAAGATCGCGGCATTCGGAATCACGTCCAGCATGGGCAACAGCAGGGCCACACCCGCCAACAGTTGCTCCATGGTTTCGGGACGCTGCTGATCTGCTCCCTGGCACAGCATCGCAAGCGCGTTCTGGGTCATGACTCTTCCCCCTCAAAGGCCGACCGGCCAGGACGTGGCGGGCAGATTGACGCAAGGCACACAGCCTGTCGAGCAGGCTCGGATGCAGCACTGCGAGTGCCACGGCAATTATTTAATTGTGCTGATTTCGTCATTCGATCTGAAGAAAACCATCAAGCGCAGGGGCATCGACCGGTCCACTCTATGGCCATCGCGTGCAGCCAGAAAACAACAGGAAACGGTCACCAACGACCCATTCCTGGCGCACTGCCGATCGCAACTTCCAGTGACACCACCTTTGCCTATCCAACAACTCACAAGAAGGCGACGCCATGTCAGGCAAGTTCAAGAAACAACTTTCATTGATAGACCTTACCTTCATCGGCCTGGGGGCCATCTTCGGCTCGGGCTGGCTGTTCGCGGCCAGTCACGTTTCATCCATCGCAGGTCCTGCAGGCATCTTTTCCTGGTTGCTGGGCGGCTTCGCCGTGCTGTTGCTGGGTATCGTCTACTGCGAACTGGGGGCCGCGTTACCGCGTGCCGGCGGCGTGGTGCGCTACCCGGTGTACTCCCACGGTCCCTTGCTCGGCTACCTGATGGGCTTCATCACCCTGATCGCCTTCTCGAGCCTGGTGGCGATCGAAGTGGTCGCCTCTCGCCAATACGCTGCCGCCTGGTTCCCCGAGCTGACCAAGGCTGGCTCCAGCGATCCCACGGTCATCGGCTGGCTCGTGCAGTTCGGCCTGCTCTGCCTCTTCTTCATGCTCAACTACCGCAGCGTGAAGACCTTCGCCAAGGCCAATAACCTGGTGAGCGTGTTCAAGTTCATCGTGCCGCTGCTGGTCATCGGCGTGCTGTTCAGCTTCTTCAAACCGGAGAACTTCGAGACCCAGGGCTTCGCGCCCTTCGGCCTTTCCGGCATCGAGATGGCGGTATCCGCTGGCGGCATCATCTTCGCGTACCTCGGGCTCACGCCGATCATCTCGGTGGCCAGCGAAGTGAAGAACCCGCAACGGACCATTCCGATTGCGCTGATCCTGTCGGTGCTGCTCTCCACCGCCATCTATGTGTTGCTGCAAGTGGCTTTCCTCGGCGGCGTGCCCACCGAAATGCTGGTCAACGGTTGGGGCGGCGTCTCCAAGGAACTCGCCCTGCCCTATCGTGATATCGCCCTGGCGCTGGGCGTGGGTTGGCTGGCCTATCTGGTGGTCGCCGATGCGGTGATCTCCCCCAGCGGCTGCGGCAACATCTACATGAATGCTACGCCTCGGGTCGTCTATGGCTGGGCGCAAACCGGCACCTTCTTCAAGGTCTTCACCCGCATCGACGAGAAGTCCGGCATCCCGCGCCCGGCACTGTGGCTGACCTTCGCCCTGTCGGTGTTCTGGACCCTGCCTTTCCCGTCCTGGGAAGCCCTGATCAACGTGGTCTCCGCCGCGCTGGTACTGAGCTACGCCGTCGCACCGGTCACCGTGGCCGCCTTGCGCCGCAATGCACCCGGCATGCCACGCCCGTTCCGCGTCAAGGCCATGAGCCTGCTTGGCCCGCTGTCGTTCATCATCGCCGCCCTGATCGTCTACTGGTCGGGCTGGAGCACCGTGTCCTGGCTGCTCGGCCTGCAGATCCTGATGTTCGTGGTGTACCTGCTGTGCGGCCGCTTCGTGCCGACCCAACACATCGACCTGCGCCAGCAAGTGCGGTCATCGGCGTGGCTGATCGGTTTCTACGCCATCACCATCGTGCTCTCCGGGCTCGGCAGTTTCGGTGGCCTGGGTGTGCTCGGCCATCCGTTCGACACCCTGGTCGTGGCGGCATGCGCCATGGGCATCTACTACTGGGGCGCCGTAACCGGCCTGCCCGCTCATCTGGTGCGTCTGACCGGCGACGATGAAAGCGAAGCAGGCGTCGACGCCACTTCTGCCCGTTACCCCATCGGCACTCATCCCCAGGCGTCCTCCTGACGTCGCCTCCGTGCTTTCTCAAGGGACAGGAATATGAAACGCGTACACATCATCGATTCCCACACCGGCGGCGAACCCACTCGCCTGGTGATGAAGGGGTTCCCCGAACTGACCGGCACCAGCATGGCCGAGAAGCGTGATGCGCTGCGCCAGCAGCATGACCAATGGCGCCGCGCCTGCCTGCTGGAACCACGCGGAAACGACGTGCTGGTAGGTGCGCTGTACTGCGAACCGGTGTCCCCGGATGCCACGTGCGGCGTGATTTTCTTCAACAACGCCGGCTACCTCAACATGTGCGGCCACGGCACCATCGGCCTGGTCGCCTCATTGCACCACCTGGGGCTGATCGGCCCCGGCGTGCACAAGATCGATACCCCGGTCGGCCAGGTCAGCGCCACCCTGCATGAAGACGGCGCAGTGACCGTCGGCAACGTGCCGGCCTACCGCTACCGCCAGCAGGTTCCGGTCGAGGTCCCTGGCCACGGCCTCGTATTCGGCGACATCGCCTGGGGCGGCAACTGGTTTTTCCTGGTTTCAGAACATGGCCAGAGCTTGCACCTCGACAACGTCGAGGTCCTGACCGAGTTCACCTGGTCGATGCTCAAGGCCTTGCAGGCCCAGGGCATCCACGGCGCAGACGGCGCCCTGATCGACCATGTCGAGCTGTTCGCCGATGACGACGAGGCCGACAGCCGCAACTTCGTCATGTGTCCGGGCAAGGCCTACGACCGCTCGCCCTGCGGGACCGGCACCAGCGCCAAGCTGGCGTGCCTGGCGGCCGATGGAAAGCTCGCCGCAGGCCAATCCTGGATTCAGGCGAGCATCACCGGAAGCCAGTTCGAAGGCCGCTACGAATGGGATGGCGAACGCATCCGCCCCTTCATAACCGGCCGCGCCTACATGACCGCCGACAGCACCCTGCTGATCGATGAACAGGACCCCTTCGCATGGGGTATCTGAGCCATCGCGCCGGATACCACTTCGACCCTCTCTTCCCCCAAACACCTGCATGACTGCTTCAAGGAGTTAAAACAATGAGCGACAACATCTTCACCGGCTGCATCCCCGCCCTGATGACCCCCTGCACCGCCGTACGCAAGCCGGATTACGACGCCCTGGTGGCCAAGGGCCGCGAGCTGATCGATATCGGCATGAGTGCCGTGGTGTATTGCGGGTCCATGGGCGACTGGCCGTTGCTCACCGAAGCCGAACGCCAGGAAGGCGTGGCGCGCCTGGTGGCCGCTGGCATCCCGACCATCGTCGGCACCGGTGCGGTCAACACCCGCGAGGCGGTCTCCCACGCTGCACACGCCGCCAAGGTTGGCGCCCACGGGTTGATGGTGATCCCTCGCGTTCTCTCCCGCGGTGCCTCCCCTGCTGCGCAGAAGGCACACTTCGCCGCCATCCTCAAGGCGGCTCCGGGCCTGCCGGCGGTGATCTACAACAGCCCTTACTACGGCTTCGCCACCCGCGCCGACCTGTTCTTCGAACTGCGCCGCGACTACCCGAACCTGATCGGCTTCAAGGAGTTCGGTGGCGCCGCCGACCTGCGCTACGCGGCCGAGAACATCACCTCCAAGGACGATGAGGTCACCCTCATGGTCGGTGTCGATACCCAGGTGGTCCACGGTTTCGTCAATTGCAACGCCACGGGCGCCATCACCGGTATCGGCAATGCCCTGCCCCGCGAAGTGCTGCACCTGGTGGCGCTGAGCAAGCAGGCAGCCAAGGGCGATGCCAGGGCGCGCCGACTGGCACGGGAGCTGGAGTCCGCGCTGGCGGTGCTCTCCTCCTTCGACGAAGGCTGCGACCTGGTGCTCTATTACAAACACCTGATGGTGCTCAACGGCGACACGGAGTACACCCTGCACTTCAACGAGAGCGATGCGCTCAGCGATGCCCAGCGTCGCTATGCCGAGAACCAGTACGCGCTGTTCCGCCAGTGGTACGCCAACTGGTCAGCCGAGCAGAACGTCGCCTGACGACCCGCTGCTAATCGCGCCCCTGCGGAACATCGCTGTTCCGCAGACGGACCCACTCAATTCTCCAGGAAGCACCATGACCCTGACAGGCAACATGCTCATAGGCCGGCACAGCGTGACTGGCAGCCGGGAAGCGATCCGGGCTATCGACCCGGCCACTGACATACCGCTCGACCCGCCCTATCCGGGCGGCACAGGCGAGCATGTGGACCAGGCGTGTGCCCTGGCCTGGGCAGCCTTCGACACCTATCGCGAAACGCCACTGGCGGCACGCGCCGATTTCCTCGAATCCATTGCCGACGAGATCGAAAGCCTTGGCGATGCGCTGGTCGAACGGGCCATGGCCGAGACCGGCCTGCCGCGCCCGCGCATTCAGGGCGAACGGGGTCGCACCTGCCAGCAACTGCGACTCTTCGCCCGCACCGTGCGTGCCGGTGGATGGCTCGATGCGCGGATCGATACGGCTCTGCCGGAGCGCAATCCCATTGCGCGCCCGGACCTGCGCCAGCGCCAGGTGCCGCTCGGCCCGGTGGCCGTGTTCGGCGCCAGCAATTTCCCCCTGGCCTTCTCGGTGGCCGGTGGCGACACCGCTTCGGCCTTGGCGGCCGGCTGCCCTGTGGTGGTCAAGGCCCACAGTGCCCACCCTGGCACCAGCGAGCTGGTAGGTCGGGCCGTCGCCCGCGCCGTGGAAAAATGCGCGCTGCCGCAAGGCGTGTTTTCGCTGCTGTATGGCTCCGGTCGCGAAGTGGGCATCGCCCTGGTCAGCGACAGGCGTATCAAGGCGGTAGGTTTCACCGGGTCGCGCAGCGGCGGAGTCGCCTTGTGCAATGCCGCGCAAGCGCGCCCCGAGCCAATCCCGGTGTACGCCGAAATGAGTTCGATCAATCCGGTGTTCCTCTTCCCCGCAGCCCTGCAGGCACGCAGCGAGGCGCTGGCACAAGGCTTCGTCGCCTCACTGACCCAGGGCGCAGGTCAGTTCTGCACCAACCCCGGCCTGGTGATTGCCCGTCAGGGCCCGGCACTGGATCGCTTTATCGTCGCGGCTAGCGAGCACGTCGGGCGTAGCCCGGCGCAGACCATGCTCACCCCGGGGATCTTCCAGGCCTTCGCCGCCGGCGTTGCCAAGCTGGCCGAGCACGGCCAAGCGCAAACAGCGGCGACCGGTCTGCCGGGCGAAGGCCCCAACCAATGCCAGGCTCGCCTGTTCGTGACCCGGGCAGAGGCGTTCCTTGCCGATTCGGCCCTGCAGGGCGAGGTATTTGGCGCTGCGTCGTTGATCGTGCAGTGTGCCGACGATGAGCAGGTCCGCGAGGTTGCCGAACACCTGGAAGGCCAGTTGACCGCGACCCTGCATCTGGACGAGGCCGATCTGGAGCAAGCCCGGGCATTGCTGCCCACGTTGGAGCGCAAGGCTGGCCGCTTGCTGGTCAATGGCTGGCCAACCGGCGTCGAAGTCTGCGATGCGATGGTCCACGGCGGTCCGTTCCCGGCCACGTCGGATGCACGCACGACATCGGTCGGCACCGCCGCAATCCTGCGTTTCCTGCGGCCGGTCTGCTACCAGGACTTCCCCGACGGCCTGCTGCCGTCCGCACTCCGGCACAGCAACCCTTTGCGGCTGCGCCGCCTGCTCGATGGCCAGAGAGAGGCCTAGGAACATGGTCAACGCCAATCCATCAAACGCGCCACAGACTCACGCGGACATCGCCGTGGTCGGCGCCGGTATCGTCGGCGTGGCCTGCGCCCTGCAGCTGGCGCGCCAGGGCAAGCGTGTAGTGGTCATCGACCGGCATGACCCTGGCCAGGGCGCCTCGTTCGGCAATGCCGGGCACCTGGCCACCGAACAGGTGTTCCCGATTGCGGACCTGTCGATCCTGAAACGACTGCCGTCCATGCTCATGGATCCCATGGGTCCGTTGCGCCTGGACTGGAAATACATGCCACGCGCCCTGCCCTGGTTCACGCGGCTACTGCTGAACCTGCACCCAACGCCGTTCCGGCGAACCGTCGCCGGCATACGCGCGCTCAACGAAGGCAGCCTCGGTGCCTGGCAGCGGCTGCTGAAGACGATTGACCGGCCGGGCCTGCTGAAGGAAGACGGCTCATTGCTGGTGTTCGAACGCGCCGAATCGCGCCGGGCGCTCGAAGCCCTGCAGGCACGGATGCGCGGCCAGGACGTGGCGGTCGATTTCTGGCGGGCCGAGGCCGTCCATGCAGCGGCTCCGCAGTTGAGCGAACGGATTCAGGGTGGGCTGTTCTTTCCGCGCACCGGGCATTTCCTCGATCCCTACCGGGTGGTCTGTGAACTGGTTGCAGCTGCGAAATCCCTGGGTGTGCAGTTCCGCAGGCAAAGCGTTCAGGGTGGCCATTTGCGCCAGGACGGCATCGTGCTGACCACCCATGACGGCGGCCTGCATGCCCGCCAGGTGCTGATCGCCTGCGGCGCCCACTCGGCCAGGATCACCGCGGCGCTAACCGGCAGGAAGGTGCCACTGGATACCGAACGCGGCTATCACCTGATGCTGCCCAATGAGCATGAGCGCCTGCCATTCGCAGTCACCTCGCTGGAGCGCAAGTTCATCATGACGCCAATGGCTGACGGCTTGAGGTTGGCGGGTACAGTCGAGTTCGCCGGCCTCGAGCAGCCGCCGAACATGGAGCGCGCCTGGCAGCTGCATCGACTGAGCAAAGGCCTGTTCCGCCGTGACCTGAGTGTCGAAGCAGCCACGCCATGGATGGGCTTTCGTCCATCCCTGCCGGACTCCCTGCCGATCATCGACCGGGTGTGCGACGGCAAGGTACTGCTCGCCTTCGGCCACCAGCATCTCGGCTTGACCCAGGCTGCGGTGACTGCAGAACACATCGCCCAGTTGGCGGCCTTGCCGGCAACAACCGATGGCCAGCACGGGTTAGCGGCATTGGAAGCCTATCGGCTCGACCGATTCTGACTTGCGGCTTCTGGAGCCACCCATGGCGCTATAAACTGGCCGCGAAAACGGCGTCGCCCCAGCGGACACCCCGGCTGGCCGAGCCACCGGGGGTGATGTACAAGCCGCCTTCCTACCACTCGAGCAGAGCTGCCATGGCAAACCACGACCTCACTTTCCTCCCAGATCCAGACCCGGAATCCATTTCTTCGGACGTCGCCAGCTTCGGCGGCTTGCTGGTGTCCACCCAGATCCCTACCCGCGCCGACGGCAGCCTGGAGCTGGGCGACATCGTCGCGCAAAGCGAATGCACCCTACAGGCACTGAAGGTCGCGCTGGAGCGCGCCGGCAGCTCCATGGACCGGGTCATGCACCTGACCATCTATCTCACCGATATGGCCGACCGCCCCGCCTTCAACGAGGTCTACCAGCGCTTCTTCGCCAAGCCCTGGCCGGTTCGCGCCGCCGTTGGCGTGGCTGCGCTGGCGGTGGAAGGCATGCGTGTGGAAGTCACTGCAATCGCAGCCAAGGGCTAAGCGTTTTCGCAGGATGGCGCTGAGCGTGCGGTTTGATCCCGACACCCTGTCGGACCTCGTTGCACGCTGCGCCAACCTTCGGCCCTGGTGCGCCCAAACGAGACGACGTGCCTGAATTGGGCGCACTACGGCATGACGTGCGACACCTACGGCGCCAGCACATGACGCACCCTGGCCACCAGCAGCCTGCTGGCCAGTCGGGTGTCCTCCAGCCGGAGGGCGGCGAGCGATTCGCTTCGAATCGAGTCCCCTTCCAGCAGTCGGCCAAGACGCTCAGGCAGGCGTTCCAGTTCTTCGATGTCCCGCTGGACCCGTGCAATGCATTCCGAGAAGCAGAGGGGCGCCCTGTTGTCGAACATCAGCTGGGGTTGGAACACGTGGGCGCCAGGCAGGTAGCCGCCAAGCCCAGTGATGGAATGAGCAAGAGGACCCAGCTGGCTGGCCGCCATCAGCGCCATGCTGCGCAGCACCCTGCGCAAGGCCCTGAAGCTAAGGCGACGCAAAAGCCACTGGGCCTGTTGCAGATCGGCGTGCACGTCAACAGTGAGTACGTACTGTTGCTGTAGCAGATCCACCAGCTCTATCCGAGTGGCGGCCGGCAGCCACAGAGCCGGCGCGGCAGCGCGATCGACTCGTCCGCCGGTGTGACTGGAGAAGCAGACCTTGGCGTGGTTCATGACGTTCAACCTTTTGCACTCGACGACCGGCGCCCCCGCACGGACGGGGCCGAACGCTGCTCAGTGGAGACGCTCCACCGCTGCCTGGACACCGGAGCCATAGGCCTGGTCGGCTTGGGCGCAGTGGCTGATATGACGCTCGATGACGTCCCTGGAAACGCCCTTCATGGCACGTGCGGTGTTGTCGAACAGCCCCTGTCGTTGCGCCGGGGTCATCAGACGGAAAAGCTCGCCTGCCTGGGAAAAATGGTCCTCATCCGGGCGCTGCAGCCAGTGGTCAGCCGGACCCTGTAGCGCCAGCGGAGGCTCGGCAAAGTCCTTGCGGTCGACCCACTCGGCGCTGCTGTTGGGGGAATAGGGGCACCGACCACCCTGGTTGCCATCAACCCGCATCAGGCCGTCGCGGTGATAGCTGTGCACTGGGCAACGCGGGCTGTTCACCGGGATCGAGGCATGGTTCACCCCGAGGCGATAGCGCTGGGCGTCGCCGTACGAGAAGAGTCGCCCCTGAAGCATCTTGTCGGGTGAGAAGCCGATCCCCGGGACTACGTTGGCCGGGCTGAAAGCGGCCTGCTCCACTTCGGCGAAGTAGTTGTCCGGATTACGGTTGAGCTCCAGGACGCCAACCTCATGCAGGGGGAAGTCGCCGTGCGGCCACACCTTGGTCAGGTCGAACGGATTGTGGTAGTGGGCGGCAGCCTGTTGCTCGCTCATGATTTGGACATACAGGGTCCAGCGCGGGTATTCGCCACGCTCGATGCTCTCGAAGAGGTCACGATGGTGAGTCTCGCGGTCATGGGCGATGCGGGCTGCGGCCTCCTCGTCGGTGAGGTTGCGGATACCCTGTTGGCTCCTCAGGGTGAATTTCACCCAGTGACGCTCGTTCGCAGCGTTGATGAAGCTGAAGGTATGACTGCCATAGCCATGCATGTGCCGGTAGCTGGCGGGAATCCCGCGATCGCTCATCAACACGGTGATCTGGTGCAGTGCCTCGGGTAACAGCGTCCAGAAGTCCCAATTGTTCTGGGCACTGCGCAGGCCGGTGCGCGGATCACGCTTCACGGCATGATTCAGGTCGGGAAAGCGCAACGGATCACGAATGAAAAACACCGGGGTGTTGTTGCCTACCAGGTCCCAGTTGCCCTGCTCGGTGTAGAACTTTATGGCAAACCCGCGGATATCACGCTCGGCGTCGGCCGCGCCGCGTTCGCCCGCCACCGTGGAAAAGCGCACGAAGACCTCGGTTCTTTTCCCGGAAGTACTGAACAGCCTGGCCTTGGTATAGCGGGTGATGTCATGGGTAACGGTGAAGGTGCCGTAGGCGCCGGAGCCCTTGGCGTGCATACGTCGTTCCGGAATCACCTCGCGGTCGAAATGGGCAAGCTTTTCCAACAACCAGACATCCTGCAGCAGTGCCGGCCCAAGAGGTCCAGCGGTCTGGATGCTGTCGTTGTCGGCGACGGGAGCACCGGATGCCGTGGTGAGTTCGTTCATCTTCCTTTCCTTCTGGTGAGCGTTGGTCATCAGGACAACCTTGCGCGTTGGCATTGATCGGCCGTTGATTCGCATGACCAGACGGGAGGTACAGGTGGCCCCGCCCATTCGAACAGCAGCGTATCGATCAACCCGCGCGGAGTCGCTTGCCTGGTGGCTGTGAGACCGGCCGTCCTGCCTCGTGAATCGGGGCGCCGGCTATGCAGTTGCGAGGCCTTTACCGCCTGGAACGAAATGACCTCGTGCGACCCGGTCGAATCGCCGAGCGCAAGCCACGATAAGCCTTGGGATATGCCGGGGCACTTCTACCTGAAGTCGGTAATCTCATACCCTCGCGTGGGGCTTCGATACCTTGGTTCACTTTTCCGGCGACGCCGCTCTGCCCGGTGCCGCCTGAAGCCGTGCCTGGGGCTATGAACCGGCGCGTAGGTGGATGCTGAGCCTGATAAGCCCAACGTCGGGTGCATGTTCCCGGCACCTTGCCGGGCCGCGTTGCACTCGGCGCCAACCGACGGTCCTGGTGCGCATGGAGCGCCCTACAGCGGAGGCTGCCGTGACGTTGGACCTAGGGTGCGCCGCGCGCACTGGCATTGCGGTCACTCGGGCAAGCCGGCCAGGCGCAATCCTTCCGCGAACCGCGCGAAATCCTCCGGCCGTTTTATCGGCAGCCAGTCCTTCAGGTTGCTGATGCGCAGGGATGGGTTCAGCTCGTGCAGGCGCTGCATCGCGTGCTGCGCCTTGTCCATCCGGCCGAGCAGGGCATTGCTGGCCGCCACCAGCGCGACGGCGGGCAGGAGGCTGGGCAGGTTTTCCAGCGCCCTCTCCGCCCAGGCCGACGAAACATCGAAGCGCCCGGCGAAGTAGTTCGCGATCGCCATCCCGACCTGCATCCTGAACATCTCCGGGTCCAGCGGACTCAGGCGAGCGGCGTGGTTCAAGTGTTCGATGGCGGCGTCAGTTTCACCGCGCAGCGCACGCAAGACCCCGCCAAGGAACCAGGCGGTAGCCAGGTTGGAGTTGAGCATTTGAGCCCTGTCGACAAGCGCGATGCCAACATCGAGATCGCCCACCAGATGAGCAAGCGCATGCCCGCCCCGCGTCAGCGCCACCGCATCGTCCCGACCGAGCTCCATCGCTAGCCGCGCAAGCCGCGCCCCCTCGGCAATTTCCTTTTCCCGATCGATCATCCAGCCATTCAACTTGCGCCAGAAATAGCACCAGGCTGCCATGCCATAGGCCGATGCGAACTCAGGATCAAGTTCGATGGCCTTGTAGAAAAGGTTCAACGCTTCCTCGGCGGCGTCCCGGGTGCCGCTGTGCAGCTTCGCTGTTCCGCGCAGGTAATAGTCGTAAGCGTCCAGGCTTTCCGTGGGCTTGCGTTTGGCACGCTCGATCTCAGCCAGTTCGAGCTGCGGCGCAATGGCGCCTACCACGCTTTCCGCAATCCGTTCCTGCAACTCGAAGATGTCATCGAGCGTCCCTTCGAAACGCTCCGCCCATAGATGCGTCCCGCTGGTCGCGTCGATGAGTTGCCCGGTGATGCGCACCTTGTTCCCGGCCTTGCGCACACTGCCCTCCAGCACATAGCGCACGCCTAGCGCCTGACCGACTTCCTTCAGGTCCACCGCCCTCCCCTTGTAGGTGAAGCTGGAATTGCGCGCGATGACGAACAGCCAACGGATACGCGACAGCGCAACGATGATGTCTTCGACGATACCGTCGGCAAAATAGTCCTGGTCCGGGTCACCGCTGAGGTTCTGGAAGGGCAGGACGCTAATGGAGGGTTTGTCTGGCAGGACGAGCGCGGCGGGAGGCGTTGCCTTCCGCTCGACCGGTTCATCTTCGCCAATGCCCGGCCCGGCAGGCAGCTGCGTTTCACCGACCTCAACGACCTTGATGTCACCGACGAAGCGGTACCCCTTGCGGGCCACCGTCCGCACCAGGTGCTGCTCTTCGCCGGAATCACCGATGGCCTTGCGAACGGCATTGATGTGGCTGGTTATCGTCGACTCCGAGACAACTCGGCCGTTCCAGACTGCCTCGAGCAGGTAGTCCCTGCTGACAACGCGGTCGCGGTTGCTGACGAGCAGCAGCAATAGGTCGAAAACCTGTGGCCCTACGGCCACGACTTGCCCGCGCAAGGTCAGTTCCCGGCGCCCCTGGTCGAGCACGTAGTCTCCAAACATGAATTGCAAGATCGGTGTCTCCTCGCGAACGCGACTGCAGGTCAATAGCTGACATTGATACCACGGCGGCGCCTTGCTGGATGCACCGGCCGCTCCAACGGAAATCATTGCAACAACTGTTCCCCTGGACGAAAAAACAAGCTTCCCCGAAGGACAACTCAAGGCCGCCACAAGGACTTCCCTGACACACAGCGGCACTCTCTCACTACACCGACTGCGATGGTTGCAGCCCCTTAGCGGAGAGACCCCATGAAGATCGTCGTCATCGGAGGCACCGGCCTCATCGGTTCCAAACTGGTAAAAAACCTCCGCGAGCGCGGCCACTACGTGATCGCCGCAGCCCCGAGCACGGGCGTGAATACCGTTACCCGCCAAGGCCTGGCAGAGGCGATGGATGGCGCCGAGATTGTCGTCGACGTCGCCAACGCGCCCGCCTGGGACGACAAAGCCGTCCTCGAGTTCTTCGAAGAGTCCGGTCGCAACCTGCTGGCTGCCGAAGCCGCCGCCGGAGTTCGCCATCACATTGCGCTCTCGGTCGTAGGTAGTGAACGACTCCAGGACAGCGGCTACTTCCGGGCAAAGATCGTGCAGGAGGAACTCATCAAGGCGTCCCGCATTCCCTACACCATCGTGCGCGCGACGCAGTTCTTCGAGTTTGTCGGCGGGATTGCGCAGTCGGCTACCGAGGGCGAGGAGATTCACCTCTCGCCAGCTCTGATCCAGCCAATCGCGTCGGACGATGTGGTGGCGGCGCTGACGGAAATCACCTTCGAAGCACCGGCCAACGGCACCGTCGAAGTCGCCGGTCCCGAAGCCATTCCGCTCGACGAATTGATCCGGCGCTTCCTGCAGATCACCCAGGACACGCGCAAAGTCGTGCCGGACGTCCATGCGCGCTATTTCGGTGTCCTCCTCGACGATCAATCGTTGACTCCCGGCGAGCACCCGCGCCTTGGCACGATCCACTACGACACCTGGCTGGGCAGCCAGGCCGCCCACGGGGCGAATTGAGCAACAGCTGCATCAACAATCGACAGCCCCGGCAGCAGGCGACTGCGGTCCAGGAGCTGCTGCACGTCATTGATATTCAACAGGAAATGAAGATATGAAATCGCTCGAGGACAAGATCGCCAGTGCCGCCGGCGCAAGCTCCGAGATCGGTGCAGTACCGGCGCGGCGAAGCAAGCGAAAGGTGATTGGCGTACTGCTGTGCCTCGGCGCGGTAGTGGCAGCCGCGATCGGATGGACCATGGCGGTTTCCGTTGGCGAGACGACGACCGACAATGCCTACGTCCGCGGTGACGCCACATCGCTAGCGGCCAAGGTTGCCGGTTACGTCACCGCGGTCGAGGTCGAGGACAATCAGAGCGTCCAGGCGGGTGACGTGCTGTTCCGGATCGATGATCAGGACTACCGTGCGCGCCTTGCGCAGGCGGTCGCCAACGTCAAGGCAGCCGAGGCTCGGCTGACCAATGTCGATGCGGAAACCCAGCTGCAGCGCTCGTTGATTCGACAGGCCGAAGCCGAAAGGCGCTCGGCCGTGGCACAGAGGAATCTGGCAGCCAAGACCCATGATCGGAGCCGCAAGCTCATTCGCAGCCACGCCGTCAGCCAGGCCCTGGTCGACGAAAGCGACGCGGCACGCCTGGGAACCGAAGCGAAGGTATCAGCCGCTTCGGCAACCATGGAGGCTCAACAGCAACGCATCGCCGTCCTGCTCGCCCAGCGCGAAGCCGCCGTGGCGGCCGTGGCGCAGGCTCAAGCCGCCCGCGACCTCGCCCAGATCGATCTCGACAGTACCGTGGTACGCGCTCCGGTCGATGGCGTGGTCGGTAACCGCCAGGTCCGCATCGGCCGCTTCGTCACACCGGGCGTCGCCCTGCTGGATATCGTGCCGGTCCATGATGTGTGGGTCGTGGCGAACTTCAAGGAAACCCAACTCGAACATATCCGCGCAGGCCAGAGCGTCCGCATCACCATCGACGGCTATCCGGACGAAGCGCTGGAAGGCGTGGTCGACAGCTTTGCACCTGGCAGCGGATCGGCGTTCAGCCTGCTCCCCACCGACAATGCGACCGGCAACTTCGTGCGCGTCGTGCAGCGCGTCCCGGTGAAGATTCGCTTTGCCAATAATCCCATGCCGGGCCGCATTGTTCCGGGCCTGTCGGCACGCGTCGAAGTTGATCATGGAAGTGGCTCATGAACGCCGTCGCCGCTGGCACGCAGAGCCGCAACCAGAGCGCGACTGGAATCCTCCTGATGGTCGGCATCGTGCTGGCCTCGCTGACTGAAGCGATAACCGGCACCGTCCTGGCGCTCGGACGCAGTGACATCATCGGCGACACTTCCGCAACGCCTGATGAGTTCGCCTGGCTGGATGTCGGGTACATCGCACTCAAGCTCATCGGGTTCATGACGGCCTCATGGTTCGTAAGCCGTTTCCACCCGCGTACCCTGTTTATCACCCTGACCCTGGTCCTGGGCCTGGCCTGCGGCATGGCAGCCATCACGGCGCGGCTGGATGTGCTGATGGCGCTGCGGATGATCCAGGGCTTCGCCGGCGGCTCTTTGCTGGTCGTTGGCCAGGCGATCGTCTTCTTCGCTTACCCACGCGCCCACCAGCCCATCCTTCAAGCCCTTTTCGCCGTGGGGGCGGTCGTCGCACCCGCAACGCTCGCCCCGGCCTTGCAAGGGTGGTTGATAGACAGCGAGTCCTGGACGTGGATCTTCTTCAGCGTTGTGCCGCTCGCCCTGGTGGCCAGCGGCCTGCTGCTGATCGCCGATGATCCGATACCCGTCAGGATCAGATCGCGCCGGTTTGACTGGCTCGGCTTCTTGCTGATGTCCGCCAGCCTGTTCTGCCTGACCTACGTACTCATCCAGGGCACCCGCTGGGATTGGTTCGAGGAACCCCGCATCCTGTGGCTGACCGTCATTGGCATCGCCGCCCTGCTCGCCTTCCTCGGCCAACAGGTGCTGGCCAAGGGGCAAGGCCTGCTCGATTTCAGCTTGTTCAAGTCGACTGACTTTCTCTTCGCCTTCATCGTCAGCTTTGTCGCCGGCGCCGCCCTGTTCGGCAGTGCGTTCCTGATACCCGTGTTCGCCCTGTCGATCCTGGCGTTCACCCCGACCGATGCCGGCCAGCTCCTGGTGCCGAGCGCCGTATCCTTTGTTGGCGCGCTGCTTATCTCGGCGTTTCTCATGCAGGTGCGTCGCGTTGCGCCGTTTGCCACAGTGCCTTTTGGCATCCTGATAATCATGATCGCAATGTGGATGCTGTCCGGCTCCACCAGCGAAAGCGGCGCCGACGACATGATGTCCGCCATCCTGTTGCGCGGTCTTGGCCTTGGCTTCCTGTTCCTGTCGATCACGCTGATCGCCTTCAGCAACCTGAACAGCCAGAACCTGGCCGCCGGCATCGGCCTGTTCAATACGGGTCGTCAGTTGGGAGGCCTGGCGGGGGTTGCAGCACTGCAGACCCTGATCGAGCATAACGTCGCCGCCAATCTTGCGGTGCTCGGCTCGCACGTCACCCCTGGAGGTGGCGCCCTCATCGAGCGGCTGACGACCACGACCACCCTGCTGGCCGCGAAGGGTATGGACACAGCGTCCGCCAGCCAGGCAGCGATAAACCTGTTGGGACGGGTGGTAACCGGTCAGTCCACGGTAATTGCCTTCGACTCGGCCTTCGTTGCCGTTTCCCTGCTATTCGTGGTCGCCGCCCCCATGCTGGTGGGCATCAAGATCGGACTCGCGCGATACGCGAAAGCCCGCCAGGGCGGGGCATGAGACAAGCCTGAGCGACGGGCTACACTTCCCGGGCCCTGCCGCGGCGAAGCGCAGGCACCCCGATCCCTTCCAGCAGGAGCTGACCGATGAGCGATGCAGCGGAACTCACGACATTCACCGGCTGGGCCGCCGTCGCGCCCGGAGCCCCACTGGAACGCCATAGCTATATCCCCGGCCCATTGGCGGACGAAGAGGTGGAAGTCGCGGTCGAGTACTGCGGCGTCTGCCACTCGGATCAATCGATGATCGACAACGAATGGGGCCTCACCCGCTACCCGTTCATCCCCGGCCACGAGGTGGTTGGCAGCATCGTACGGATGGGCAGCCAGGTCCGTGGACTCAAGCTGGGCCAGCGGGTGGGCATCGGCTGGTACAAGGGCAGCTGCATGCACTGCGGTTCCTGCATCGAGGGTTCCCACCAGATGTGCAACGCCATCAAACCCACGATCATCGGCAGCAACGGCGGCTTCGCCGACCGCCTGCGTTCCCACTGGGCCTGGGCGATCCCGCTGCCGGATGGGCTGGACCCGGCCCTGGCCGGACCGTTGTTCTGCGCAGGATCGACCGTGTTCAACCCGCTGGTGGAGTTCGATGTGAAACCCACCGACCGAGTTGGCGTCGTGGGGATCGGTGGGCTCGGTCATCTTGCCCTGCGTTTCCTCAATGCCTGGGGCTGTGAAGTCACGGCCTTCACCTCGTCCTTGAGCAAACAGGACGAAGCCCGCCGCCTGGGCGCACACAAGGTTGTGCCCTCTACCGACAGTGCGGCACTGGCGGCGATCGCCAATACCCTGGACTTCCTCCTGGTCACTGCCAACGCCGACCTCGATTGGCCCGCCATGCTCGGCACTCTGCGCCGCAAGGGTCACCTGAATTTCGTCGGCGTGGTGCCCGGCGCGATTCCCGTGCATGTATTCAACCTGCTGCGCCAGCAGAAGAGCCTGTCGGCCTCCCCGGTGGGTTCACCCGCGACCATGGCGACCATGCTGGAGTTCTGCGCGCGCCATCAGATCCTGCCGCAGGTCGAGCACTTTCCCATGAGCCGGATCAACGACGCCATCGACCACCTGCGTAGCGGCAAGGCTCGCTACCGGGTGGTGCTGGACGCATCCAGCTGACGTTGGGCGCGCGGCGGCGAGCCGCGCGCGTTTCCCGATTGCACCTGGCCGGGATTTGCGTCACCCGTAGGTGGCAATCACGATGAAACGGCGGGATGGGCGAGCACGGTGAACTCGACGACGGCGCCGCAAGGCTGCCGGCTGCTCACGCTCAGTTGGCCGCCATGGGACTCGATGATCGAGCGGCAGATCGACAGCCCCATCCCCAGGCCGGTTGCCTTGGTGGTGTAAAACGGGGCGATGACTTTCTCGGCGCTATCAGCGAATCCCGGCCCAGAATCGCTCACTTTCACCCGCACAGTGTCTGCGTCGTCTATCCCACTGCTGATGTGCAGTTGCCGGGCGCCGTCGCTGACGCCGCTCATGGCCTCCAACGCATTGACGATCAGGTTGAGCAGCACCTGTTGCAACTCGACACGGTCACCTTCGATCAAGGGCAAACCTTCCGCGAGTTGCATCTGCACCGATGCGCCGCACTTGCTGGTTTCTCCCTGGGTGAAGCACACCATCTCGCGTATCGCCACATTGATGTCCACGGCTTCCTTCTGCGGCGGTGCCTTCCTGATCAGTTCGCGGATTCGACCAAGGACCTCCGCGGCCCGGTTGGCATCCTTGATGATGCGGCCAAGGACCTGACCCACCTCGCCAATCTCGGGCGGCTGGGCGTTCAGCCAGCGCTGCGCGGCATGGGCATTGGTCACCGTCGCGGCAATCGGCTGGTTGACTTCGTGGGCGATCGAAGCGGCCAGTTGCCCCATGGTCGCGACGCGGTTGGCATGTGCCAACTCCGCCTGCACCTCGCGATAACGTTGCTCGCTGTCGCGGACCTGCTGCTCGGCCTGCTTGCGCTCGGTCTGATCGAGCACGAAAGCGACGCCTTCCTTGCGACCCGTTTCGAAAGTAGCCAGGCCGACGATGACCGGCACGTAGCTGCCATCCTTCCTGATGTATTCCTTCTCGAAAGGCTGCACGCTTCCGGCACGCAGGGCCTCAGCCAGGGCCAGTTCACTGTCCGAGAGCAAATCCGGTTTCGTCAGTTCTCGCCAACCCACTCGTCCCGACACCAGTTCTTCCCGCTCGTAACCCACCATGCGCAGGAATGCATCATTGGCTTCGATGATGTCACCGTCTGCATTCCAGACGATGAGCCCGATGATGTTGGAATCGACTAGACGACGGATCTTTGCCTCGCGTTCGGCGATATCACGGTACAAATGGGCATTCTCCAGTGAGATCGCCGCCTGGGAGGCCACCAGCTTCAGGACGGCTATCCGCGCCGGGCTGAACACCCGCGAAGTCAGGTTGTTTTCGAGATACAGGGCGCCAGTCATCTTGGCCTGGTTCATCAAGGGCAGGCAAAGGATCGACCGCGGGCGCTGCTCGCGGATGTACGGGTCGGTGGCGAAAGCAGGCTCGGCCACGGCATCGTCGAGAACGACACTGTCCCGGGTACGCAGGGCATTGAGCAGGATTGATTCCGGCAGCAGGGTCGCGTTCACCGGCACATCTCGCAGTTGCAACTGTGTCGCTTCCCCCACCGTCGTCGCTTCTGCCGCAACCAAGTGCACGCCGCCGTCCGACAGGATCAGCAGGCCACGTTCGGCGCCGGCCTGTTCGATGGCCGTGCGCATGATCATATCGATTAGCTTTTCCAGAACAATCTCTCCCGATACGGCTTGGGACACTTTCAGTACGGTTGCAAGATCGAGGTTGTCGACCGGCGTTGCGATCGTGGTTGTTGGGCCGAGCGCAGGTTCTTCCACGCGCAGGTACGAGTACTTCGCCTCCAGCTGTCGCACCTTGCCGCTGGCGCCCCAACGCAGGTAGCCATAACGCGCATCACGCATATGCAGCTGGGCAATCTTGCCGAGACCCCGCGACGCGTAAAAGCGCGACGCGAGTTCATTGGCCAGCGCTTCGACATGGACGAAGCCGCTTGCCTGTGCCGCCTGGATGGCCTCTTCGTAGAGCCGCTCGGCTTCCAGCTCCCGACCCTCCACGCGAGCGCGTTCGGCAGCTATCAGGGCGGTACGATCGGCAAAGTTCTCGCGGCAGTTGTCCGCCCATACCTGGTACTGCCGGTGATGGACGGCCATGGCAGCCAGATGTGTCTCCCGCTCCTCCGCAGGCCCCGTATCACAGGCTGCAGCGCGAACCAGCGCGGCGTAGAAGTGAAACTCGGCCTCCTCGAAGAACGAAGATGAAGTCCAGAGCAATGCCTCCGCCTTCGTTGCTGCCTCCATCGCCGCGCCGTAGTCGTCGGCCAGGTAGCGAAGCTGCAGTTTGCGCGTCCAGTACCAGCACTCGGCGAGTGCCAGGTCCGGGCTGCCGGACAGATGTTCCTCGGTCTGTTGCTCGGTGAAATTCGTGTCGTCGAAACAGCCGAATGCCGTCGTCAACCCGCGTAAGGCGCGCACCACGGCAAGTTGCGTGGCAATGAAGTCGACCACCAGGCCAAAACGCACTTTCTGCGCATAGGCCAGGCCGCGCTCGGCTTCAGTCTGCACCGTCGGCAACGATTCGCCGGCGAAGAGCATGTCCGAGACCTGGCTGTTGCCTGCGTAGGCACCATACGGAAGATCGCCGATCCTGTTCGCCGCCACGAAGGCACGGCTCAACAACGCACGGCACTCCCGCACGGGCCGCAGCCAGCGCATGACGAATATCGAGAAGCAGAGGAAGGTCTTGGCCTCGAAGCGCTTGAGCCCACGCCGGTCGACGAGATCGCAGCCGAGCTGGCCAAAGCGCAAACCGGCCTGGTAATCCCCGAAGCGCCGTCCCGCGACCCGGCCGACATTGGCATAGAGCACGCACGACGCATCGCTGTTGCCGTGCTCCATGCTGATGATGACCGCCTTGCAGATCGTCAGGCATGCCAGGTTTGCGTCCGTCTGCAGGGCCGGCGCGAACAACTTGCTCAGCGCCTCGACGGTGCCAAGCGAGGCAGCATCCTCCATCACTGGCAGATCGATCAGATCCTCGATTCTGCGTTCGCCAAGCCGTGACCAGATTTGCTGGTATTGGCAGTGAACCTCGTCATCGTCGGGATGCGCTGACCAGTCGATGCCGACATGTTTGAGATAGGCGAGGCAGACCGCGACGGCGCGGTCGCTTTGATCGAGGACCAGGCAAACATCGAGCTGGAGGCACGCTACCAGCGCCTTCTCCACGGTAGAAGCGGCGCGTTCCACCAGGGCCACCAGGCGGGCGTCCGCCGCCGCCAACTGCCCGGTCAGGAACTCGCATTCGGCCCGGTTAAGCTCCAACGCGAAGATCAGCTCATGGCGGCGTTCCCAGCACTCCTCGTCGAGCAGTTCCGCACCGATGGTGAGATAGGTAAGCGCCGACGCATAGGCAGTCGATGCCTTGGCCCGCTGGCCGGCGAGCAGGTTGAACTCGGCCAGTTGCTCACGCTCACCTGCGTCGTTCAGCAGCGCGGCACCGCGATTGAGTTGGCCGGCAATCTCGAAGATGGCCTCCTCCCGTCGTTCCGGGACTGTTTGTGCGGCGAGCAGCCAGCCAATACGAAGATGGGCTTCGGCGCGTGATGCCTTGGGGATCAGCGAGTAGGCAGCTTCGTGAATCCGGTCATGGACGAAGGCATAAGTACCCTCCAGCCGCTCGACCAGCTCCTGGCGAATCGCTTCCCACAGCACCGTTTGAGTCTGTGGCTGAGAAATGCCCAGAACGCTGGCGAGGACGTCGATCTGGGCGACGTTGCCAAGGCAGGCCAGCTGCTGCAGCGCCTGCTGGGTATCAGACGGCAGGCGGGCGAGCTTGCCGACCATGAGGTCCACGACGTTGTCTGTGTAACCCTTGGCATGGATACGATCAGGGTTCCAGCGCCAATGCCGCGCGTCATGGTCGAAGGTCAGCAGGTCTTCTTCGACCAGCGCCTGAAGAAACTGGATCACGAAAAATGGATTGCCTGCGGTTTTGTCCTGCACCAGCCGCGCCAGCGACTCGATGCGTTCTCGCGGGCAATGCAGGGCCTCGGAGATCAGTTGCTCGATATGAGCCGTGGCGAGCGGCGCCAGCTTGATTTCGTCGATCCTGACGCTTGCATTCCTGATGGCCTGAAGCTTGGCGGTCAGCGGATGCGTGACATCCACTTCGTTATCGCGGTAGGCGCCTACCAGCATCAGGTGGCGCAGTTCCGAATGGGTCAGCAGGTCTTCCAGCAAATCGAGGGTGGCCGCGTCGAGCCACTGAAGATCGTCGAGGAACAGTGCGAGCGGATGTTCCGGTCGCGCAAATACGCTGATGAAACGCCGAAACACCAGCAGGAAGCGGCGTTGCGCTTGCTGCGGCTCCAGCTCCGGAACCGGTGGCTGCTCTCCGATGATGAGTTTCAGCTCCGGAATGAGATCGGTCATGAGCCGCGCATTGGGTTCCAGCGCCTCCAGCATCGCATCCCGCCAGCCCTCCAGTTCTGCATCGCTCTTGCCGAGCAGTGTCCGCACCAGGTTCTGGAACGCTTGTACCAGGGTCGAATAGGGAATATCCCGCTTGTACTGGTCGAACTTGCCGGAGGCGAAGAGCCCCCGTGGCGGCACCAATACCTTGTGCAGTTCGTTGACCACCGAAGACTTGCCGATACCGGAGTAACCCGACACCAGCACCAGCTCCGGCGCACTGCTGTTGACGATGCGAGTGAACGCGGCAACCAGGGTGTCTACCTCGACCTCCCGCCCATACAACTTCTCCGGAATCAACAAGCGGTCGGGGGCGCCCTGCTCGTTCAGAGGGAAGTCGTCGATGCGCTGCTCAGACTGCCACGCTTCCAGACAGCGGCGCAGGTCATGTTCGACGCCGGCTGCAGTCTGGTAGCGCTCCTCGGCTGTCTTGGCCAGCAGTTTCATGACGATGTGGGAGATAACCACGGGGACCGTGACCACCCGTTCGCTCGGTGCGATCGCCTTCCTGGCGATATGGCAGTGCACCCACTCCATGGCATCGGAGGCTGTGAACGGCAGCGCACCGGTCAGCATCTGGTAGAGGGTAATGCCAAGCGCATAGAGGTCGCTGCGCGAATCGATCGACCGATTCATCCGTCCGGTCTGCTCGGGCGCCATGTAGGCGAGCGTGCCGGCGATGGTCTCGGGGGGCTCGGGAGCCTGGCGTTCTCGCGGCAAGCGCGAGGCCAGTCCGAACCCGGTCAGGCGCGTCTGCCCATCGGCGCAGTTCACCAGGATGTGCGTAGGCTTGAGGTCTTTGTGGACGAGTCCGCGCTGGTGAAGCTTGCCCAGCGCCGTGGCAATACCCACGGCATAGCCCAGGAAGGCGCCCATCTCCATGGGAGCGCCGAGCAACCGTTCGAGAGGTTCGCCGCCCGGATCATCGAGCACCAGCAGCATCCCGCCACTCTCGCGCACCAGGGCCTGCGGGCGAACCGCCCATGTGCCATCGAGTTCCTCTTTCAGGGAGAACTCGTGAACAAGGCGATCAAGGCTGGCTGGCGACGGTTGCTCTGCGGCGGGCCGTGCGACCAGCACCTCGTAGCCGCTGTTTCGTGGATGTGGCCCGCGACAGAAGACGCGCTCGCCATCGTCCCAGCAAATCTGGAGTCTGTTACCCATTGGTCTCGGAACCATCTGTAGTTTTATCTGGTATGCCGCACCCTGCCCTCAGGCTGCCGCCCCTCATTGCGATGGACGCTACCGCCTCGGTGGATCATCGACAGGCCTCAATGGCACTGCCGACGGTGCCGACATCAGGACGACTTCCGTGGCTGCGGTTGGATGCCCAATGATTCCGATTTTCTGACGAGGTCCGCTACGGAGCGCGCCGCCAGCTTCTTCATGACCTGTCCACGATGGACTTTCACGGTGACTTCACTGAGGTTCAGTTCGAAGGCGATCTGCTTGTTCATCAGACCGGCCACGACGAACCCCATGACCTCCCGTTCCCGAACGGTAAGCGAGTCGTACGCGGCACGGAGCGCTGCAATGGAACGCTCGGCTGCCAGACGCTCGCCGTCCAGCGCCAATGCATTGGCGACTGCGTCCAGCATGTCCTGGTCGCGAAACGGTTTGGCCAGGAAGTCGACTGCCCCGGCTTTCATAGCCTTGACCGTCATGGCGATGTCACCATGACCGGTCATGAACACGATCGGCATATGCAGACCACTCTTTTCGGCCTGCTCCTGGAAAGCGAGGCCGCTTTCGCCACGCAGCCTGACGTCCAGGATCAGACAACTGGGAGCGTTGCTCTTCGGGAAGGCAAGAAAATCCTGGGGTGATTCAAACGTCTCTACGCGCAAACCGATTGAGCGCAGCAATCCCTCGACCGCTAGTCGCATCGACTCGTCGTCATCGACCACATAGACCACTGGGTCTTTCTGGTCGCCTGCGTTTTGGGTCGAAGTTGATTGCGACCACGAACTCATCTTGCCTCCTTTCTGAGGACCGGCCATATCTACATGCTGGTCAAAAAAAAATTAGTCCATGACTCCCCCCGCAGCAACGCTGCGACCCGGTGCTGGCCGGGCTGACATTGCTTGGGGTGATTTGGAGCGGAGCGCTAATAACGCGCGGTAAGGGGCCGAGAACAGCTCGCCCTCGACGAGAAATAGGCTAACTCGCCCGTGCAGCGGCCTGCCAGGACATAAAACCCTTGTTATCGGCCAGGCCCGGACAGCAGAAAGGCGCATCTGACTTTCCGACGACCGACCCTGGCAGATCACCTGAAAAGCCATGACCCGAGCCATTATTTCCCCATGCCAATACAGCAAGAGCGGCCACGACAATGGTGGGTTCTTCAGGGGCAAAGACAAAAAATCCCGGCAAGCACCATGCTACGAATCCGCCAGCATGGGATCAGCCCCGAGAGGTGCTATTCGTGGCCTTCCAGAAAATGGGGCTGCTCGACCTGACTGGCGCCCAGACCGTGTTCTGGGTTGCCTCCAAGGCACTGGCCGAACGCAGGCTGCACGGCTACCAGCTGCGTACGGCGAGCCTCGAAGGTGGCCTGATACAAACCGCCGAGGGCCTGGTCGTGGACACCTCACGACTCGACCGTCCGGGCGAACCACCTGCCGACACCCTCATCGTTCCCGGTGCCCCGGATATTTGCCAGACCCTGGACAGTCACGGTGACCTGGCGGACTGGCTGGCCGGCACGACCCATCGATTCAGGCGCGTCGCGGCGGTCTGCAGCGGCGCCTTCCTGCTGGCCAAGGCCGGTCTGCTCGATGGTCGGCGTGCCGCCACGCACTGGGCCATGTGCGACACCCTCAAGGCGCGTTTTCCGACCATCGACGTCGACGCCGATGCGATCTTCATCCAGGAAGGCACGGTTTGGACGTCGGCGGGCGTGAGCGCGGGCATTGACCTGGCACTCGCCCTGGTGGAAGCGGATTGCGGTCGCGAAGTGGCCATGCAGGTGGCCAGGGAACTGGTGGTCTATCTCAAGCGTCCGGGCGGTCAGGCGCAGTACAGCACGCTGTTGCAGTCGCAATCGGAGGAAAGCGCGGCATTCGACGACCTGCACCTGTGGCTGGCAGAGAATCTGGGCGACGAAAACCTTACGGTGGAGCGTCTGGCCCAACAGGCGCAGATGAGCCAGCGCAACTTCTCCAGGGTCTACAAGCTCAAGACCGGCCGGACCCCGTCCAGGGCCATCGAGTTGTTCCGCCTGGAAGCGGCAAAGCGCTTGCTGGAGAACACGCCACGCAACATCGAACAGATCGCCCGACTCTGCGGATTCGGCGACGAAGAACGGATGCGCTGCACCTTCCAGCGCAACCTGTCCATTTCCCCCCGTGATTACCGCAGCCGTTTCACACGGGAGAACTGATCCGTATCCCACAGGCCCCGCCCTCCCCATTCAAGCTGCAACCGAGGTCTGCTCCAGCGCCTGGCCGAAGTGACGGAAGAAGCACGAGCGCAGCCAGCGCTCGCGCGGGTCATCGTGGCAAGCGCCGCGCCAGGCCATGGACAGGTCGGGAGTCGGCAGGTCCAGCGGAGCGTACTCGGCGTGCATACCATGCAGCCGCTCCATGGCCTGGGCAACGTAGTCCGGCACGATGGCGACCATGTCGCTGCCGGCAAGCAGTCCGGGCAATGCGCTGAATTGCGGCACTGCCAGCACCACCTTGCGCTGACGCCCTCCCAGGCTCAGGGCGTGATCGACGTCGTCGATGACCTTGCCCATCGAGGACACCACCACATGGGGCCGCGCACAGAATTCATCCAGTGTCAGGCGGCTGGCCGCCGAATCACCGCGCAGCAACACCGGTTGCATCGGCCGCAGGCGTTTGCAGTGCGAACTGGCCGGCAATGCCTGCGTCAGGCTGATTCCCACGGAAATCTCGCCCGTGGTAATCAGGTGGGGCAAGTGCCACTGGTCCACCCTGCGCACCACCAGGGTGATATTTGGCGCTTCGTCGCGCAGGCGTCTCATCAGCTTCGGAAGCAGCGCATATTCGACATCGTCCGAGAGTCCGACATGGAAGGCCGCATCACTGGTGAGTGGGTCGAACTCCTGCGAGCAGCTCAGGGCCACCGCGATGCCGTCGAGGGCCGGCGCCAGCCGAGCATGGATTTCCTCGGCACGCGCGGTCGGCTCCATCACCCCGCCGGTACGGATGAACAGGGGGTCGTTGAACATCGAGCGCAGGCGAGCCAGCGCGCTGCTGACAGTGGTCTGCCCGATAAACAAACGCTCCCCGGCCCGAGTGACATTGCGCTCGCGCATCATGGTTTCGAATACAACCAGCAAGTTGAGGTCGGCACGCCGCAGGTCATTTCTGTTCATGATGTTCGCCGCCTGGTTGATTGAACTCTTACAACTTTCATATGCACCTCCAAAGTTGCTGGAGGCAATCAGCGAAGTGGGTGTCAGATTATTCGAGAAACAGGCGAACGGTCACTTGTACGTCAGTTCAGGTTGAGTATCCCTTCGGGGTGTGCACTTGTACTTCGGTATTATGCAACAGAAGGGAACCCGGCCCCTCTGGTTTCGAGGGGCGGCGACTATACGTAGGTATACTTCTCCACGTTATAAGACAGCGTATCTTCCAATAACGACGGGTGCCGTCACGGGCAACCCCAAATGACGCAAGCTACTCAGGTGCGCGACATGGCCGTTATTGCAGTTGTCGATGATGACGAATCCATCCGCACGGCGCTGGAGGGCTTGTTGAGGTCCAGCGGCTACCAGGCCAGGACCTACGCCGATGCTCTGGAGTTCCTGGGCTCCAGCGGCCCGACTGAAGCCCACTGCCTGATCTCCGACATCCAGATGCCGGGAATGTGTGGGCTCGAATTACATGAAAGACTCATCGCCATGGGCTTTCGCATTCCCACCATCTTCATCACCGCTTACCACGGTGTCTCCCCCCGCGTCAGTCCCGACACCCCGGGGCTGGTCGCCTACCTCCCCAAGCCCTTCGAAGCCGACAAACTGCTCAGCTGTA
The DNA here is from genome assembly GCF_029873115.1 of Pseudomonas sp. BN606. Taxonomy (NCBI): domain Bacteria; kingdom Pseudomonadati; phylum Pseudomonadota; class Gammaproteobacteria; order Pseudomonadales; family Pseudomonadaceae; genus Pseudomonas; species Pseudomonas sp. BN606. Next base: position 87,142 of record NZ_SSOF01000075.1, read on the forward strand.
TCGAAACAGCCCTGCGCGAACACCCCTGAGAACCCGGAAAGCACTGCGGCGAATTCAAATTATACCTACGTATATATCAATTCGACTGACGCATAACTCTACTTACCCTATGTAGAAGTGCGCTGAAAAATATCCATGGATAGCATGTAACCACAGCGGACGATCCGATTCAGCGAATATGGGAACCCAGTATCAATGGACCTGTAATCGTCACGCCGGAATTGAAGAAATAACATCAATCTTATTGACCACTTCTTCCGAGGAGCACTTCATGAAACAGCAAATTCTGGTTGTTGGCGCAGGGTTCGGTGGACTTTGGAGCGCATTGAGCGCTGCACGTCTGCTGGACAAGCATGATCGCAACGATGTGGTGATCACCCTGCTCGCCCCTCAGGCCGAGCTGCGCATCCGTCCGCGCTTCTACGAGCCCAACGTCCATGCCATGTTTGCCCCGTTGGATGCCCTGTTCGACTCGGTTGGTGTGCGTTTCGTCAAAGGCAGCGCAGAACGTATCGATGAGCAGGCCAGGACCGTCGGTTACCGCGACGAATCTGGCCGCCAGCACGAACTGAGTTACGACCGCCTGGTACTCGCGACCGGCAGCCAACTCGCCCGCCCGCCGGTGCCCGGCCTGGAGGCCCATGCCTTCGACGTCGACCAGATCGAATCCGCGGCGCGTCTGGAGAACCACCTGAAGTCGCTCAAGGACCGCCCGTACAGCCTTGCCCGCAACACTGTGGTGGTCGCCGGCGGCGGCTTCACCGGCATCGAAACTGCCACCGAGATGCCGGCGCGTCTGCGCGAGGTGCTCGGCGAAGACCAGGATATTCGCGTGATCGTCATCGACCGTGCTCCACAGATCGGCGCTGCCCTGGGCGACGGAATCCGCCCGTCGATCGTCGAAGCATCCGATCACCTCGGCATCGAGTGGGTACTCGGTACCAGCGTGGCGGCCGTGGACGCCAATGGTGTGACCCTCTCCGACGGTCGCCATATCGAGAGCAACACGGTGATCTGGACGGTCGGCTTCCGTGCCAGCCCGCTGACCGAGCAACTGACCAGCGTGCGCGATGGACTGGGGCGCCTGCATGTAGACCAGAACCTCAAGGTGGCTGGCCAGGACAACATTTTCGCCGCCGGCGATGTCGCCTATGCGGCTACCGACGACCTCGGCAACTTCGCCGCCATGTCCTGCCAGCACGCGATCGCCCTGGGTCGCCATGCGGGTAACAACGTAGCCGCCGACTTGCTGGGCGTGCAGCCCATTCCCTACAGCCAGCCCAAGTACGTGACCTGCCTGGACCTCGGTGCCTGGGGAGCGGTGTTCACCGAGGGCTGGGACCGTCAGCTGAAGCTGGTGAAGGATGAAGCCAAGCAGCTCAAGACCCAGATCAACACCATCTGGATCTATCCCCCGGCAGCTGATCGAGCAACCGCCCTGGCCGCAGCCGACCCAATGATTCCGGTGGCCTAAGCACCCTGAATGGACCAGGCGTCCGTGACCCCGTCACGGACGCCTGCCAAGCAGACCGCAACCTCTGCTGGAGCAATGGATATGTTCGCCTTTTTCGAATCCCCCCAACGCGTCCACAAGCTTTCCAGCCACTTGCTGATCAGTGGCATGGCCATGCTGGTGATCGGGGCCCTGCTGGCCTATGGCTTCGACGCCTACCTGTCCATGGGCTGGCTGGTACTGGCGCACTTGCTGACCATCCTCGGACCGACCTCGATCAAGCTCGGCTACGTACTGCGCCTGCAGGCGCAATACCGCCTCAAGGCAAGTACGGGGATGTTGCTCAGCTGAATACTCCCCGGGCGGGGACGCTGGCTCTAGTTCCCGCCTGATTCGCCCGCCAACACCTGTTTTGGCGGGCTTTTTTATTCGCGACTTGCCTTTGCCCTCGCTGCACGCCCCACAGTAGGACTCGGCAGCCGTAAGGCCCCTAGTGCACGAGACGCACTCGACTCAAGACGGCCAACACTCACTCCCCCTTCATCTCCCTGTGCAGCTTCACCGGTTCCGCCGCCTTGCGGCCGCGGGCCGTGCGGGCACGGATGTTGAGTGCTTCCACGGCCAGGGAGAAGGCCATGGCGAAGTAGACGTAGCCCTTGGGCACATGAACATCGAACGACTCGGCAATCAGCACCGTGCCGACCACCACCAGGAACGAGAGCGCCAGCATCTTCAGGCTCGGGTGCCTGTCGATGAAGGCGCTGATGGTTCCGGCAGCGAGCATCATCACCAACACGGCGACCACGATGGCAGCAACCATCACCGGCACGTTGGAAACCATGCCGACAGCGGTAATCACCGAGTCCAGCGAGAAGACGATGTCGATCAGGGCGATCTGGATGATGGTGCCGACGAGCCCGCCGGCAAGGCTCCTGGGTTCGTCGAAGTCTTCCTCGTCGCCCTCCAGGCCCTGGTACATCTCGGAGCTGCTCTTCCAGAGGAGGAACAGGCCGCCGAAGAAGAGAATCAGATCACGCCCGGATATCCCCTGCCCAGCCACCTGGAACAGGTCGGCGGTGAGCCGCATGATCCAGGAAATGGAAAGCAGCAACAGGATGCGCGTCACCATCGCCAGGGCCAGGCCGAAGAAGCGGGTGCGCGCCTGCATGTGGGGCGGCATTCGACCCACGAGGATGGCGATCATGATGATGTTGTCGATACCGAGGACGATTTCCAGTGCGGTCAACGTAAAGAAGGCCACCCATATTTCCGGGTCGAGCAACCATTCCATCCCAAGCTCCCAGGTCAGGCCATACGGCGAAAAGGGTACGGGCGCCTGTCCGCTTGTGACGGAAAAGCGCACGTACAAGGTTCAAGCGTAGTTGGAGTCGCCGCCGGGACAATCGGCGAGCGGAAAACCAGTCGTCCGGGATCACCAGAGCGGACTGGAGACTGCGGCCGCTCAGGCCACCGCGTAGACCACCAGCTCCACGAGCATTTCCTCACGGGCCAACCCGGCCACCACCATGGCGGCACGGTTCGGATAGGGAGCAGAGAAATACTCGGCATAGACCGCATTCACGGTCGCCAGGTAGCTGCGGTCGGTCACGTAGATCAGCACCTGGGTCACGGCATCCAGACCAAGCCCGGCGCAGGCCAGGGTGTGCTTGAGGTTGTCCAGGGTCTGTCGTGTCTGGGCTTCGATCCCCCCATCCACCACGCGCCCTTCGACATCGATGGGGATCTGCGCCGTGTACAAGGTCCCGTTGCCGATCACGGCCCACTCCAGTGGGGCCTTGGACGGGAACAAACGGGTACTCACGGACTGTTTCATTTAGCTCTCCAGCATGGGAAGAAAAAATGGAGGGGCGACGGGCATCGCGCCCTCCCAAGGGACTAGACCTGCTGTTCCCGGGCCAGTCGACGGGCGATCTGCGGGGCGTTCCAGAGCGCAGGGAGGATCAGCAGGGAGACGGGAACAGCGGTGATGACGATGAAGGATTGCAGCGCCGAGACTCCGCCCGAGCCGATGGTGATCAGCACCACCGCCGCCAGCCCCATGCCGATGCACCAGAAGGCACGCAGCCACTTCTTCGGCGAATCGTTGCCGGTCATCGCCATGGCCACGGTGTAGGCCATGGCATCGCCGTTGGTGGCCACCGAGATGAAGCTGAGGAACAGGAACAGCGCCGAGACCAGTCCCGCCAGCGGCAGGCTCTGGGTAACGCCCAGCAGCATGGCCTCCGGCTGGGTGCCGTGGCTGGTGACGATACCGGGGGTCTGCAACTCCAGGCCGATACCGGTGCCACCGACCACGGTGAACCAGAACATGGTGACCAGCGGAGCGATGATCGACAGGGTCAGGATGATCTGGCGGATACTGCGGCCTCGGGAAATCTTGGCCACGTACAGCCCCATCATCGGCGCATAACCGATGAACCAGCCCCAGTAGAAGACCGTCCACCAGTCGAGCCATTTCGGATCGGCACGGTACAGGGTCATCGGCAGGAAGTGTTCCAGTTGCAGGCCGAAAGCCACCGGGAAACCGGACAGGATGAACAGGGTCGGCCCCGCCACGATCATGAACAAAGCCAGGCCGATCATCAGCCAGACGTTGATTTCGCTGACCATGCGGATGCCATTTAGCCCCACCAGGCAGGACGTGGTGTACATGACCGTCACCAGGATGATGGTGATGGACTGGGTCAGCAGGTCACTCGGCAGACCCCATACAGCATTCAGCGCGTTGCTGATCTGCAGGCCGAGGAAACCGATCGGGCCGATGGTGCCGGCAACCACCGCGATGATCGAGGTGGCGTCGGCCAGGTTGCCGATCGGTCCTTTAAGCGCACGCTCACCCAGCAACGGGTACAGCAGCGTACGGGGCGCCAGCGGCAGGCCCTTGTCGTAGTGCAGGTGCATCAGGACGATCGCCAGCAGGCTGCCGAGCACAGCCCAGGCCAGGAACCCCCAGTGCACGAACGACTGCGCCAGGGCCACATGGGCCGCCTGCTCAGTGTTCGGCTGAACGCCAGCGAACAGGGGCGGCGGGCTGGCGAAATGCATCAGGGGCTCGGCGGCGGCCCAGAAGGCACCACCACCGGCGAGCAGTGCGCACATGATCACGGCGATCCAATTGAACGTACTGGTCTCAGGCTTGTGGTTGATGCCACCCAGGCGGACGCGGCCACATTTGCTGAAGCCAATGCCCAGGCTGACCAGGAACGTTGCCAGCATCAGCACCTGCCAATAGAGCCCGAAGGCTTTCGTCGACCAGGCGAACAGCGTGTTGACCATTGCGGAAACCGCGTCGATATCCACCAGGGCCGCAATCAGGAAGGCGAGCAGGAAGCCGCCAGTGATGACGAACAGGGGCAAATCGACGCCTTGCAGTGCCGTGCACTTCATCGGTTCGCTGCCTACGGTCTGGGTCGGGAACAATTTCATGATGCCTCCAGGTTGTTGCGCTGGCTCTACCGAATCGAACTCGGCAGAGCGAATGACCATGGGTTCAGGAATGGAGCGGAACTCAACGTCAGCACGGTGGACGCGTTTCGCTCCTGCCTTCCGGAGGCAACGGATCAAGGTGATGTGTCGTCAGGCGCAGGCCAACTCCAGGGTGGGAGAAGGTCGAGGCTCTTTTCTTGTTCTTGTTCATGGCGTCCTCACGTTGGGGGGAGTCAGGAAATCACTGCTGCGGCGCGATACCGCGCTCCAGCAGGTCGAGCCAGTTCAGGCCCATGATCTTGCGCACCTCGTCCTCGACGAAGCCGCGCTCGCGCAGCCCGCGGGCGATGACGGGAAAGTCACGGCTGTCGCGGAACCATTGCAGTGGCGCTGGCCAGTCGGCGTTATCTGCGGAACCTTCGCCGTAGTCCTTGGCTTTGCTCCAGCGGCCGTTACGCATCCACTCCAGCACCTGCAGCGGCTGCTGCTGGCAGAGGTCGGTACCAATGCCGATGTGCTCCACACCCATCAGGTCTGCCGTGCGCGCGACCATGTCGCAGAAGTCTTCAAGCCGGCACGCCGAGCCGCCGCGCAGGTGGAAGGGATAGGTGCTGAAGCCGAGCAGGCCGCCCGACTCGGCGATTCCGCGCAGCACCGCGTCGGATTTGTTGCGCTTGGCTGCATGGAAGCTGGTGGGGTTGGCATGGGAGATGATCACCGGCCGCGTCGACAGTTCTATGGCCTCCAGGGTGCTGCGCTCGGCACTGTGGGACATGTCGATGATCATGCCGACACGGTTCATTTCCTCGATCACCTGGCGGCCGAAGCGACTGATGCCGTTGTCTTCTCTCTCGTAGCATCCCGAGGCCAGCAGGCTCTGGTTGTTGTAGGTCAGCTGCATGATGAAGACGCCGAGCTGGCGGAAGATTTCCACCAGGTCGATGTCATCCTCGATGGGCGAGCAATTCTGGAAGCCGAAGAAGATCCCGACCCGTCCTTCCTGGTGGGCCAGGCGGATATCCGAAGCCTGCCGCACCGGACGGATCAGTTCCGGGAAGGCCTCGAAGCGGCGATTCCATTCGCCAATGCGCGACAGGGTTTCACGGGCGGTCTCGTGGTAGGCGATGGTGGCGTGGACGGCACTCAGCCCGCCCTCCTGCATCTGCCGGAACAGCTCGGGGCTCCAGTTGGAATACTGCAGGCCGTCGATCATCAAAAGCTCTTGCATGGCGCTCTCTCCCTCAGGGACGCACGTAGACGGTCTTGACCACGGTGTAGAAGTCGCGGGCGTACTGCCCCTGCTCGCGGGGGCCGAAGCTGGAATCCTTGCGACCGCCGAAGGGCACGTGATAGTCGGTGCCGGCGGTGGGCAGGTTGACCATCACGCAGCCGGTGTTGGCGCGGCGCTTGAAGTCGCTGGCGTGCTTGAGCGACTGGGTCATGATCCCGGCCGTGAGCCCGAAGCGCGTGTCGTTGAGGATGGCCAGCGCCTCCTCGTAATCCCGCGCCTTGATGACACAGGCGATGGGGCCGAAGACCTCATCGCGGTTGATGCGCATATCGTTTCGGGTGTCGACGAACAGCGCCGGGCGCAGGTAGTAGCCCTCATGCTCCTCGGTAATGCGCTCGCCACCGCAGACCAGGCGCGCGCCTTCGGCCTTGGCGTCCTCGATGTAACGGAGGTTCTGCGCGAGCTGGCGCTCGTCGATCACCGGGCCGATCTGCACGCCTTCACGCATCGGATGGCCGACCTTGAGCTGTCCCATGCGTTCGATCAGCGCTTCGACGAAGCGGTCGTGCACGCCTTCGGTGACGATGAGTCGGGACGATGCCGTGCACTTCTGTCCGGTGCCGAAGAACGCACCGTTCACCGCGCACTCCACGGCCAGCGCCAGGTCGGCGTCGTCGAGCACTACCAAGGCGTTCTTGCTGCCCATTTCCAGCTGGCAGCGCACGAAATTGGCGGCTGTGGCGGCGGCGACCCGGCGCCCGGTTTCCACCGAGCCGGTGAAACTCAGGGCATTGATCCCGGTGGACTGGATCAGGCGCTCGCCGACCTCGGCTCCGCTGCCCATGACCAGGTTGAAGGTCCCGGCCGGCAGGGCCTGGCGGGCGATGATTTCGGTCAGCGCCCAGGCGCTCGCCGGCACGGCATTGGCCGGTTTGAACACTACTGCGTTACCGAAGGCCAGGGCCGGGGCGATCTTCCAGGCGGCCGTGGCCATCGGGAAATTCCACGGGGTGATGATGGCGACCACGCCAACCGGCTCACGACGGACTTCGATCTCCACGCCAGGACGAACGGAATCCGCTGTCTCGCCCAGCTGCCGCAACACCTCGGCGGCGTAATAGTGGAAGAACTGCCCGGAGCGATAGACCTCGCCGACGCCCTCGGCGAGGGTCTTGCCCTCCTCCCTCGACAGCTGTTCGCCGAGTTCGGCCTTGCGTGCGATCAGCTCGTTGCCGATCGCCATGAGCACCTGGTAACGCTCCTCCAGTCCGCTGCGTGCCCAGACCTGCTGAGCGGCGGTGGCGGCGCGAATCGCCTGATCCACCTGCGAGGCATTGGCCTGGGCGTAGTGACCCACGACGTCCTCGACATTGGCAGGGCTTCGGTTCGCAATACTCGAGCCGCCTTCAACCCAGACGCCGCCGATGTAGTTGCTGAAAATCTTGCTGGACATGTGCACCTCCGTTCTCGCTTTGAGCGCATGGTAGGTGCCGTCTCAGATAAACTAAAATTAGTTGTGAATATTGGTTGATAAGGAAAACTTACCATGCTGCCGGACCTGAAGATCGTGCAACTGCGTCACTTCGTCTGGGTTGCCGAGCTCCAGGGGTTCCATGCGGCGGCCGAGCGGGCACACCGAACCCAGCCAGCCATTTCGCTGTCCATCCGCGACCTCGAAGGCAAGCTGGGCCAACCCGTGTTCGAGAAACGCAATGCGCGGGTCACAAAGCCGGAGCTGACGCCCTTTGGCATCCAGTTCCTCGCCTACGCCAAGGAACTGATCGAACACCACGACCGCGTGGTGCGCGACATGAACCTGATCGCGCAGTACAAGTCCGGCCACTTGCGCATCGCGTCCGTACCGTCGATTGCCAGTCGACTTCTGCCGGACATCCTCGCGCGCTTCATAGGCGACGCCACCGACCTGCATGTCAGCCTGTTCGACGACAACTCCGAGGCGGTCCTGACCATGGTGGAGAACCAGCAGGTGGACTTCGGCATCTCCAGCCTTTGGGAAACCGAGAGCGACATTCGCTTCATCCCCATCTGGGAAGACAGCATCGGCGTGGTCTGCCATCAGGACCATGCGCTGGCTGCCGAAACAGAGGTCGGCTGGCAACAATTGCGCGGCGAACGCCTGATCGCCAACGGCACCTCGCGCCTGCTCAGCGGAACCCGCGCCGAGGAGCTGGTGGCCGATTCGCAGTTCTACATCTCCAACATGATCTCCCTGCTGGCCATGATCGAAGCAGGCATGGGCATCACCACCCTGCCCCGTTTCGCCTTCCCCGCCGAACCCGGCCAACTGTGCTTCATCCCCCTGGCGGACCCGCTGGTAACCCGCGACATCGGAATCGTCCGCCTGGCCAACCGGTCGTTGCCGGTAGCGGCCCAGGCCCTGTACGAATTCATCCTGCGGGACAACGAACTCGACCCGGACGAGTGGCGATAGCCATGCTGATCGAGCATGCCATTTGAATAAGGATTCCTTATCGGACGATAGGGCGATCTGAATTGCTCCGGGGAGCCTCCTGTCCCACCATCGACGGCAGATCAATAACAAGCCGCTTCCGGTTGCCAACTGGCCCGGGAATGCGGACACGCCAGTTGAGGGCCCCAGAATGAGCACCCCTTCAATGATGGAATCGGGCTTGCCCGAAGCCGCGATCCTGCAGATGCGCCCTGCCAGCCTGGTCATGGACCTGGAACGGCTTGGCAGCCTGCATCAGAGCCGCTTGAGCTTCATGCGCAGCCTGGTCCGCCGGATCATGCGTGAGCGCTGGCAGATCGAGGCGCAACGCTTCGAACTGGATGCCGACGGCTACGGCACGGTGATCTACCGCATCCGCACCCGCGGCGACCTGTTCAGCTTTGTTCTGTTCTCGCAGTACCTGGCCCCGGAGAAACGCAATGACCGCGTCATCGCCAGCGAATGGGACCTGACCATGGCCCTCTGCGAGGGCGACGTGGATAACGCCTACGTCGACTACTTGCGCCAGAACGTGCCACTGCAAGAGGCAGGCCGGCTCGACGCCAAGGTGATGGTGCTGTCCCGCGCCAACCGCAGCATGCGCAACTTCGACAGCGTGGTGGATGCCCTGGCCCGTGGCGAGCAGCCGGAAATCGCCAGGATTGCCCAGGTCGGCTACCTGTATCGCACAACCGCCGTCTACGGCAGCGGCAAACTGGGCATGGCCGATTGGGAGAAGGTCCGCCGCAAACACCCGGATTTTGCCCGTCCTTTTTCAGCCGAGATGTTCACCTGCTTCATGCTGCGCAACTTCAGCCTGCAACAGGCCGAGCACATTGCCCGGCGCCGCTCGCCAACCACCGCCGTACCCTTCGAGCCGACGATCAAGCGCTACTTCGGCATCGGCAACTCCACGGGCCTCGGCATGGCACCCTACCTGATCAACCACCCGCAACTGATCAGCCGCTGGATCGAAATGCGCGAACTGGCGCTGGCCCGTATTCTCGCCAGCCCGGCGGCACCGGCAGAGCTGGCGCGCGTCCCGAAACTGGTTGACCGGGCCATCCGCCATATCGAGGAAACCTTTACGGAGGACGAGTGGCAGACCGGCAACAACCAGCGCGTACTGGCGGATCTGCGCGCCCTCCACGATTGGCTCGGCGCGCATCCGCTGGAGAACTGGCAAGTGTTGCAGGACTGGGCCCTTGGCCACGCCAGCCTGCAGGGGCAGGAGCTGATCAACTGCATTTTGCTGGAACTGTACCCTGAGCTCGTGGATGAGCTGGAAGATCGCCTCGCCTTGCCCGAGCAATTCCAGTTGCAACCGGAGATGTCCGCACAGCAGTTGCAAGCGCTGATCGAGACGAAATACGACTGGGCCCTGGCCATCGACTTCGACGCAGACGGTGCACAGGAAACCTTCTGGTACCGCTCCGAGGAAAAGCAGGAACCGCGCCTGGGCAATTGCAGCCTCGACGAGGGCCGGGAAAAGCAGATGCCGCTGGGTATCGGTTACCTGGTCCAGCAATGCCATCGGCAACTGACGAATTACCTCGCGCAATACCCGCAGCACAAGGTCGCGCGCTTCCTGCTCTGCCACCCGGAACAACGCAGCATCGTCCGCCGCATCCAGGGCATGGCCACCACCCACTACGGCGAAATCCGCGCCAACCTGTTGGACCGAGACGTCCTGCCCATGCACCTGCTGCGCTGCAAGCTGTCGTTCTTCGGAGTGAGCAAGTTCGACCCACGTTCGCGCCTGTGGGTCCGCAACACCATGTTCCAGGGTGCTCCCGTGCTGGAAGACATCGGCCAGCCGTTCGACGATGACTGGTTCCTGCCACTGGCCCCTACCCAGGAGAAAAATCCATGCTGATTTCCGCCAATGAACTGACTTCCCTGCTCAAGCGGGTGTTCGAGGGCATGGGTTATACGCCGGGCCACTATGAAGACGCGGCCGCCCTGGTTGGTTGGCTGCAATTGCATGGCGAGGATGGTCTGGGCGAACTGGAGCGAGCACTGGAACTGGTCGCCGACCGTGATCGCGCCGCGACCGAACTCGTTACCGACGAACCGGGTAGCCTGAACGCTGACTGCCACGGACGCAGCGCCTTGAACTGCTTGCCGGCACTGTTGGAACTGGCCTGCGTCCAGGCTGTGGAGCAGCCCGCTTTTCGCGTTGAGGTGCAGAACTGCCATAACCGTAAGTTCGTGCTCAAACTGCTGGCGGATTGCGCCCAAAGGGGCCTCTGGGCCCAGGCCAGTTGGGACAACGGCCACTCACCGGTGCAGCGCCACCTCGCCTGGATCGAAGCTGGCGCCTCTCACCCTAGCTACCTGACTTGCACGCTTTCGGAACACTCACCTCAGGCGACACGGCAATCGCTGAGCCTGATGCTCGGCACGGCTGCCCAGCCGCAGCCGGTCGGTGAGGTCGTGGCCAAACGGAGCGAGCGGTTCGTCAGCCCTGATAACTTCGCCCTCGCCCGCGAACAGGCCCTGGAAAACGGCATGGAGATTTCTCCAGCGCTCTGGCAACGCCTCAACAGCCTCGCTGAAGCGGTGCTGGTGGAAAGTTCCGAGCGCTCTCGCGGCGGCGCTGGCGGGCGCTGAGGACCGGTCACTCCGGAAGGCCGGCCTTGCGGTAGCCGTCAACGAAATGCTCGAGCGTCGCAGCATCACGTAATGGCTCGCTCGAGGCCCAGTGGCCAATGGTGAAAAGCGGGTTGCCGACGAGGAACAGCTCGACCTCCGCGCGCGCCTCGTCGAGCCGGCCGAGTTGGGCAAGGCTTGCGGCCAGGAAGCGGCGTGAGCTGGTGCGATAGGTCTCATCCCGGCGCAGAGTCTCGATGGCGGCTTCGTAATCGCCGGCGGCGTACTGCGCCTGGCCGAGCGCCAGGTAGTACCAGCTCGCCGGGAAGGGGTTGAGGCGGAATGCCTTGCGGATGTACTCAAGGCCCTCCTCGATCCGCCCGGCCAGGACCGCGATATCGGACAGCGCCGCCCAGGTGTCGGCCTCGTTGGGGTCCAGCGCGATCGCCCTGGCGAATTCGGCATCCGCCTCGGTGAAGCTGCGTCCATAGGCCAGCAGGTAGGCCAGGACCCAGCGACAACCGGCATCGTCGGGGTCGAGTGAGACCGCCTTGCGCGCCAGCTCCAGGGCGGCATCTCGGTCTGGTTCCGTAGGTCCGCCGCTATGCACCCAGCCCATCCAGTGGTTCATGGCGAGCCAGCGATAGGCCTCGGCATACCCCGGATCGAGTGCGACGGCGCGCGTGAGCATCAGGTGCGCTTCCTGCGCCGTCTGCGGTGAGTCATCCATCAGCTTGCGCGCCCGCACGCAGAGGTCATAAGCCTCGATATTCGCCGGCCGCCGGCGCGAAGCGGGTTCGCGTAGCCGACCGAGCAATGCTTGCACGATCTTGCCGGTGACCTCGTCCTGTACGGCGAATATGTCTTCCAGGCTGCGGTCGAAGCGCTCCGCCCAGAGATGATCGCCATTGGTCGCATCCACCAGCTGTGCATTGATGCGCACACGCCCTGCGGCGCGCCTTGCGCTCCCCTCCAGCAGGTAGCGCACGCCAAGGTCCTGGGCAATCCCGCGCACATCCATGGCCTTGCCCTTGTAGACAAAGGCCGAGTTGCGCGCGATGACGAACAGGCCGGAATTTCTGGACAGATCAGTGATCAGGTCCTCGGTCAGCCCATCCGCAAAGGTTTCCTGCTCGGGATCGTTGCTGAGATTGATGAATGGCAGCACGGCGATCGATGGCTTGTCGGGCAGGGGCAAGGGTCTTCGTGCGCTGCCAAGCTGCTGGACAGCCCCGACGAAGCGGTAGCCGACACGCGGCACGGTGGCGATCCACTGACTACCGTCGGCGGCCGGACCGAGCAACTTACGCAGCAGCGCGATCTGGACGGTGAGATTGCCTTCCTCGACGACCGCGCCGGGCCACGCCGCATCCATCAACTCGGCCTTGCCGAGGATTTCACCGGGGCGCGCGACGAGCGCTGCCAGCAGTTGCAGCGCGCGGTAGCCAATGGCAACGGGAACCTCATTCCGCAGAAGCGTTCCCGCGGCGGAATCCAGAACGAACGGACCAAATGCAAAGCGCGATCCCTGCATACGACGCACCTGCACCCCATTTGGAAGATTTGAGAACTATTAGGAAGAGCTTAATTACGCTGCTGCGCGCATTTCGCAGAATTCAACCTCTGACAGGTCGAGGGCCTCCGGGTCCTCACACCCCAAGGAGGCTGCCATGAACGATACTCCCCACCCGTGGCCGGCGGAAGTGTGGCACCGGCGCTACAACCTGGCGCACCCTCGCCGCATGATCGCGACCTGGAGCGAGCGGAAACGCTTTCGGCTTGAGCTTGAGCGAATGGCGAAGGCCAATCCCCATCTGATCGAGGATATCGGCCTGACCCGGCGTCAGGCCGAGAGAGAAATCGCCAAACCCTTCTGGCAGGAATGAGGTGAAAGCTGCAATGACACCGGATCGTCCCATTACGAGGTCCGCATGACGGCTGAAAGTGCGGCATCAGCACCAAAGGGCCGGATTCCATGGGCCGCGTTGGCCGGCATCATCGCAACCGTCTCAGTGTTCGCAATGGCGCAAGGGCTGACCTATCCGCTGCTCAGCTTCATTCTCGAACGACAGGGCACGGCGCCCGTCCTGATCGGCTTGTCGGCGGCGATGACCCCATTGGGTTTCATCGTGTCCTCGCCCTTCATTCCGGCCCTGGTACAGCGCATGGGCGGAGGGCGGCTGGCGATCCTGTGTTCGATACTCGCCGCGTTCGCCTTGATCGCAATCGCCTGGACGCAGCACATCTGGGCCTGGATGCCGCTGCGTTTTCTGCTCGGTTTCTTCGCCAATCCGCTCTACGTGATCAGCGAAACCTGGCTGATGGCGATCACGCCCGCATCCCGCCGTGGCCGCATCCTGGGTCTTTATTCATCGATCGTTTCGGCCGGTTTCGCCCTCGGCCCGCTGTCCCTTGGGATTGTCGGCACCCAGGGTTGGCCGCCCTTCCTGATCGGCATCACGGCCTTTCTCATCTGCGGGATGATCGTGCTGGCGGTCGTGCCGCGCCTGCCAAAGATGCCCCAAGAAGGCGAGGCAAAATCGGTTGGCGGATTCATCGCATTGGCGCCGCTCCTGTTGTTCGCGGTGTTCGCTGCGGCCGCCTTCGAGCAGATCCTGCTTTCCCTGTTCGCAGTCTACGGCGCCGCGCTCGGTAGCTCCGAGGAGCGAATCGCGTCGCTCATCACCTGCTACATCGCGGGCAATGCCGGTCTGCAGGTCGTGCTCGGCCGCGTGGCTGAAAAGGCCGGTTCGAAACGAACCATGCTGGTCTGCGCCCTGGCTTCGCTCATCGGTTGCGTACTGCTGCCATGGGCCCTGAACACGTGGCTCATCTGGCCGTTCGTGTTCGTCTGGGGCGGATTCGCGTTCGGGATCTACACCATGTCGTTGATCCAGCTCGGCGAGCGCTTCAGCGGTCGAACCCTGATGGCGGGTAACGCGGCCTTCGCCTTGGTGTGGGGTGTGGGGGGCATGCTGGGTTCGCCCGCTACCGGACTGGTGATGCAACTGATGGGACATCCGGGGATGCCAGTGTCCCTTGGCTTGCTGTGTGGCGTACTGGCGGTGCTCCTTCTGGCGAAGCGGCAGCGGGTCTGATCGTCAGTCGTCCTTCGACGCCGCGCCCCGCGCAGCCCGGAAGGACTCGCGTCGGCCATTGCGCTCCTCGGCATAGACGGGATTCTGCTCGCCTATCAGGTCTTCGCGCCGCAGGACCTCCCCACAGCCATCACACAACGGCCCAAGTCCGGCGGCCTGCCCGCAGGTCCGGTGCGTGAAGTGCACGGCAATGCCCTCCTCCGGCGCCTTGCACCACTGCTCGCCCCAGGCGCGCAGGGCGAGGATCACCGGATAGAAGGCCTCTCCCTTGGCGGTGAGCTGGTACTCGTAGCGCACCGGACGCTCGTTGTAGCGCGTGCGCAGTACCAGATCATCCGCTTCCATCTGTTTCAGGCGCGTGGCAACCATCTGTGGCGTACCGCCCGTCTGCGCCTGGATTTCGTCGAATCGGCGGTTTCCCATGAACAGTTCACGCAGGACCAACACCGTCCAACGGTCGCCCACCAGGTCTTCGGCGCGGGAAACCGGGCACAGGGTCTCAGCAGTTTTTTTGGCGCTTGACATAGCGTCTCCCGAGGCTGATTTTGTAAATATGATTTTCATAGCAACAACGAACAAAGTCAATTCGGGAAGCAATGGACATCCCCTAACCGCGAGGACTCACTGATGTCGAACACCCCCTATCCCATCGCCAGAACGGCCTACCTGCTAGTCGACCCGTACAACGACTTTCTCTCTGAAGGCGGGCGCATCTACCCCCTGATCGAGCCCATCGCCTCGGAAGTCGGGTTGCTGGACAACCTGCGTACGCTTGATCGTGCGATTCGCGAGCGCGGTATCCCCGTCTTCATCGTGCCGCACCGGCGCTGGGAACCGGGCGACTACGAGAGCTGGGACCACCCGACGCCCACCCAGTGCAAGATCATGCACGGCCACCACTTCGCCCGCGGCGAATGGGGTGGCGAGTGGCACCCTGACTTCGCACCCCGCGAAGGCGACACCATCATCGCCGAGCACTGGGGCTCCAGCGGGTTCGCCAACACCGACCTGGACTTCCGCCTCAAGCAGCGCGGCATCAGCCACGTGATCATCGTCGGCCTGTTGGCCAACACCTGCATCGAGGCAACCGCCCGCTTCGCGTCGGAACTCGGCTACCACGTCACGCTGGTGCGTGATGCGACCGCCGCCTTCCGACACGACATGATGCACGCCGCCCACGAGCTGAACGGTCCCACCTTCGCTCACTCCATCGTGACGACGAGCGAGCTCATCGCGAATCTCGCCAACTGACCGTCCAGCCTGGTCGCCGCCGTTCCAGGTGGCGGCCCCGTGCGTCGAAACGACGCCAATCCCCGCTTACTCAGGTGACAAAGAGATGGAATTGACCGGAAACCTCATCATCGGCGCCAGTGACGTCCCCGCCCGCCAGGGGACCATGAAAGCACTCAACCCCACCTCCAACCAGCTCATCGAGCCGGACTTCGCCTTCGGCGGCGCGCTGGAGGTGGACAAGGCAGCGACCTTGGCCGACGAAGCATTCGACAGTTACAGCCACAGTTCCCTTGCCGTGCGGGCGGCCTTCCTCGAACGCATCGCCGACAACCTGGATCAGGTTCGCGAGGACCTCGCTGCCCGTGCCGCACTGGAAACCGGTTTGCCCGAAGCCCAGCTGCAAGGCGAGGCTAGCAGGGCCTCAACGCAGTTCCGCCAGTTCGCCGATGTGGTACGCAAAGGGCGCTTCCTTCAGCTGTCGATCGATCCAGCTCAGCCGGATCGCCAACCCCGCCCGCGCATGGATCACCGGCTGCAGAAAATCGCGACAGGTCCGGTTGCCATTTTCGGCGCGAGCAACTTCCCCATTTCGTACTCGGTCGCCGGTGGCGATACCGCCTCGGCGCTGGCGGCCGGTGCAACGGTCGTCGTGAAGGCCCACAACGCCCACCCCGGAGCCTCCGAAATCATGGCTCGGGCCGTTCGCAAGGCGGTGCGTGAGAGCGGCCTGCACGAAGGTGTCTTCTCGATGCTGCGCGGCAGCGGCAACACCATTGGTGAGGCCCTGGTGGATCACCCCCTGATCAAGGCCGTGACTTTCACCGGATCGGAAGCAGGCGGCATGGCGCTTTATCGTCGCGCGCAGCAGCGCCCTGACCCCATCCCTGTCTTCACCGAGATGACCAGCGTCAACCCGACCTTCATCCTGCCGGGCGCTATGGCCGAACGCGGCGGCGCGATCGGCGATGGTTTCATCGAGCGCATGCTGGCCAATGTGGGCCAGGCTTGCCTGAAACCGGCGATTCTCATCGCCATCGACGGCGCGGGCTTCACCTCGCTGCGCCAGGCCATGCTGGATCGCCTCGGCACGGCCCCTGCGCGCACCCTGCTCACTCCGGCCATCCATGCTGCTTACGTCAGCGGCCTCGCCGAGCTGATAGCCGTCGGCGCCCAACGCCTTGCCGAAGGGACGGCAGCCAAAGCCGACCTGGATGGCCGCGCCACCCTCTTTGAGGTCGATGGCCAGGAGTTTCTCGCCGAGCCTCGGCTCGCGGGAGAGGTATTCGGGCCAGTGGCGCTGCTGGTGAAGGTTGGCGATTCCGACGAAATGCTTGCCGTGGCTCGTTCGCTTCGCGGTCAGCTCTCGGCCACCATGCACCTCGAAGACAGCGACACGATGCTGGCCCGCCGTTTGCTCCCCATCCTGGAAAGACGCACCGGGCGCATCGTGGTCAACGCTTTTGCGCATCCTCAGGAAGTGTCCTTCGCTTCCGTGCATGGCGGCCCGTTCCCGGCCACATCCGACAGTCGTTTCACGTCGGTGGGCATGACGGCGATCGAACGCTTCCTGAGGCCGGTGTGCTACCAGGGCTTCCCGGACGAACTGCTGCCCGAAGCTCTGCGCGAGGCCAATCCGTTGCATCTGCCGCGCATCGTCGACGGCCAGTAGGCAATAGCGCCCCGGCGAAGGTTTCAGCCCTCGATTTGCACGGTTTCTGCGGGAACCACAGTTGCCCGTACGCCAAAGCTCGACATGCTGCCGAGCACTGCGTTGTGGTGGGCGATGATCTGCGCGGCGCTGATGGCGGCGTTGTCCAGGGTGGAGTGGGCATCCGCCGGCAAAACCACCTCGTAGCCCAGCGAAAGGGCGCGCCGCACGGTGGTATCCACGCAATAGTCCGTCTGCAGGCCACAGATGATCAGGCGCTGGATACCACGTTGCTGAAGTACTTCCTGCAGTTCGGTCCGGTGGAAGGAGTCGGGAGTAGTCTTGCGGACGCGGATGTCGCTGGCTGCCACGACCAGGTCGTCCGCCAGTTGCCAGGTCTCGCTGCCGTAGAGGAAATAGGCTTCGGGCTCTTCATGCTGGATCACCACCACGGGCAGTCCCGCGGCTCGGACCTTGGCGCTCAGGCCGTTGATGGTGGGGATCACACGGTCGATTTCGAAAGCAGCGTACTGGCCGACGCTGATGGCGCGCTGGACGTCGATGATCAGGAGAGCGGTTTTCATGGGCAGCGGTCCCTGCAGAGGTGAAAGACGAAGCTTAAGACGGGGCGGCAATCGATACCAGCGGCTGGCCCGTCAACCCGCCTCACGCACTCGTCGTAGGGTGCGCCATGCGCACAGCGCACCCTAGCTCGTTACGACCACGGAATTTTCTGGCAGCCTGTAGCCTGTCCCTTGCGTTGGAGTCACCCGTGCCAAGCCCCAGCCACCACACACAGGACCTGCACATCGACAGCCTGCACGGCCGTCTGTTCGTTCGCATCTGGAGTCCCGCCCACCTCAGCCCGTCCTTCGACGAGCCGCCTATTGTCCTGTTCCATGATTCCCTCGGCTGCGTCGAGCTATGGCGCGAGTTCCCCACCAAGCTGGCCGCCATTACCGGCAAGACGGTAGTGGCTTACGACCGGCTGGGTTTCGGTCGTTCGGATGCGAATCCGCGCGAACTGTCGCTCGGTTTCGTTGGCGACGAAGCCGACCAGGCCTTCCCCACCCTGAAGGATCACCTCGGCATCGGCCAGTTCATTGCCTTCGGCCATAGTGTCGGCGGCGGCATGGCAACCCACTGCGCCGCGCGCCACCGCGAAGACTGCCTGGCGCTGATCACCGAATCGGCCCAGGCCTTCGTCGAGGACCGCACCCTGCAAGGCATCCGCGAAGCCAAGGCCGGTTTCCAGCAGGATGGGCAGATCGAGCGACTGGCGAAGTACCACGGCGCCAAAGCACGCTGGGTGCTCGACGCCTGGACCGAAACCTGGCTCTCGCCTGAATTCGCCGACTGGACACTGGAAGCCGAAGTCGAACGGCTGGACTGCCCCGTGCTGGCCATCCATGGCGACCAGGACGAGTTCGGCTCCGACCTGCATCCTCAGCAGATCGCGCACCTGACCGACGGCCCGTCGCGGGTGCTGCTCATCGAAAACTGCGGCCATGTTCCCCATCGCGAAAAACCGGAGACAGTGCTCCAGGCCGTTGCCGGACTGCTGCGTTGAACCGGCTCGGGGCGCTGTTGGCACCCCGGCAATCGGCTGACTATGATCGGAAGCCATGACGCCGACTCTCCCGACTCGCCAACCCTGCCCTCCTGGCGCCTGCAACTGCGGGCGTGAGGAGTTGCTGGATTTGCCCGGCGCCGATGTACGCATCCTGCTGCTGACCCGCCAGGAGGAGAAGCGCCTGCTGGAGCGGCTGGAGAACATCCGCAGCCTGGAAGACCTCGAGCATATGCAACGGCGCATTTACGAGCAGCTCGGCGTGCGACTGCATATCGCCCCCGGCTTCAACGAAGTGCGCAGCATGCGTGGCATCGAGATCCTCATCGACGAGCTGCCCGGCCTCTGCCGCAAGACCCGCCAGTCGATTCCGGCGGCCATTCGCCGGGGCCTGGAGCTGCACCCGGAAATTGCCTACCGCCTGCTGGACTCCCACGACCTGCTGCGTGACGCCTGACGTCCGCCCGGCGGCCTGGCCGCCCTCCCCGCTTGGCGCTATACCGAAAGCGTCCCCGTCGGCGAGGAGTTCCCGTCATGCCCATCCCGTTGGTCATCCGCAACATGCTCCGCCCAGAGCTGGACGAGCTGGTCAGCTGGGCCGCGCGCGAAGGCTGGAACCCCGGCCTGCACGACGCCGAGCTGTTCTGGCTGAATGACCCCGAGGCCTACATAGCCGCGGACCTGGACGGCGAGCTGATCGGTGGTGGCGCCATCACCTCTTACACGGGCGAATTCGGTTTCATGGGCTTTTTCATCATCCGCCCGGAGTTCCGTGGGCGCGGTCTCGGCGACATCCTTTGGTACGCACGCCGTGACCGACTGCTCGCCCGACTGCATCCCGGTGCGGCCATCGGCATGGACGGCGTGTTCGCCATGCAGGATTACTACGCCAAGGGCGGCTTCGTCTTTTCCCATCGAAACCTGCGTTTCCGGACAGAGGTCGCCGAACCACCGGAATGGGCGCCCGACGAAGAAATCCTGCCACTGGCCGACTTCAAGCTGGAGGAAGTTCTGGCTTACGACCGCCTCTGCTTTCCGGCACCTCGCCCCCGTTTCCTGCAGGACTGGATCGCCCAACCCGACGCCCTGGCCCTGGGCTGCCGGCGCAATGGCCGCCTGGCCGGTTTCGGGGTCGTCCGGCGTTGTCAGCAAGGCTGCAAGATCGGCCCGCTGTTTGCCAATGACACTAACGCAGCCGAAGCGCTCTACGCGCAACTGGCTGGATTCGCCATAGACGGTCCGCTGTTCCTGGATGCGCCGGAAAACAATCCAGACGCCATGGCCCTGGTGCAACGGCATGGCATGGAGGAAGTCTTCGGTTGCGCCCGGATGTACCTCGGCCCGCTTCCTTCGGTTGCCCAGGAACGGGTTTTCGGCGTCACCACCTTCGAGCTGGGCTGACGGTGGAGCGCGATCTGCTCGGCTACGGCGGCAAGCCGCCTCATCCGCATTGGCCGGGTAATGCGCGGGTGGCGGTACAGTTCGTCCTGAACGTCGAAGAAGGTGCCGAATCCTGCATGCTCAACGGCGATGTCCAGTCGGAGGCCTACCTGCACGAACTGCCGGGCCGCCCCGTGCGCGTCGGCGAGCGCGACCTCAGCGTCGAAGGCCTTTACGAGTACGGCTCCCGCGCGGGTGTTTGGCGCATCCTCGACCTGTTCAACGAGCGCGGGTTGCCGCTGACTGCCTTTGCCGTCGGTCGCGCCCTGGAACTGGTGCCACAGATCGGCCATGCCTTGCACAACGGCGGCCACGAGGTGGCCGGACACGGCTATCGCTGGCTGGACTATCGCGAGGTCGCTGAAGACGAGGAACGCCGTCACATCCAGCGCACCATCGAACTGATCGAGCGCATTTGCGGCCGACGCCCGCTGGGCTGGTACACCGGCCGCGTGAGCGCCAACACCCGCCGGCTGCTGCGCGAGGAAGGCGGCTTCCTTTACAGCTCCGACGCCTACAACGACGACCTGCCCTACTGGCTGCCCGGCTCGCCGCCGCACCTGGTGATCCCCTACACGCTGGTCAACAACGACGCCCGTTACCTGATGCCCCACGGCTTCGCTTCGGGGCAGGACTTCTTCCAATTGCTCAAGGACGCCTTCGACTGCCTGTGGCGGGAAGGTGCGCGGCAGCCAAAGCTGATGAGCATCGGCCTGCATGGCCGGATCAGCGGCCACCCGGCCCGTGCCATGGCCCTGGCGCGCTTTCTTGAGCATGTGCAGGGACATGACGGGGTCTGGGTATGTCGGCGGGAAGACATCGCCCGGCACTGGATCGCCGAGCATGGCTATCAGGCGGGAAGCCCCGGGGGCAGCCCGCCATAGCGCATCAGTGGAACGGGAAGATGTAGTTCATCCAGGCCGCCATGCGCAGGAGGATCTTGCGCATGATCGCCACATGGTGGAAGTGCTTGCTGTAGAGCGCTGCCTGGCCATAGGCGCCACCGGGCATCTGCGCAGCGTACTCGGCGTAGGCCGGATCGGTGATCTCGATGAATACCGGCACCCTGCCCGGAGGTGGCGAACCGGTGTAGCTGATCAGGGTCCCGGATGGTTGCACCTGACCTTCGCCGATCACCCCGATCACCTGCTTCACCGTGCCCGAGAACACCTTTCCGGGGATGCCGTCGAAGGCGACTTCCGCCTCGTCACCCACACTCAGGCGCAACTGGCTGTTCTGGCGCATCCAGGCGATGAAGTAGAAGCCTTCGTCCGGGATGAAGACCATTGACGGACGCAGCGGTAACTTCACCGCACGCACACCCGCCCGCAATGACACGTGGGTGACGAAGCCCTTGCTCGGCGCCCGGACCACGGTGCTTTCAAGGTTGAATTTGGCGATATTGAGTTGGGCCTGCAGGTCATCCACGCGTGCCGTGGTGAGATCCACGTCGCGGCGGTTGCCGACATTGCGCGCGGCCAGCTCACGGGCGCGGGACTGGTCGGCACGGGCCGACACCAGCTGCGCCTGGATGGATTTGACCTTGTTCTCGAATGGCGTCGGGTCGATGCGAAACAGCACATCACCCTTCTCCAGTGGCTGGTTGGCCCTCACCGGCACTTCGGTTACCAGGCCGGACACCTCGGGCACGATGGGCACCGAAACGAAGTAGGTCCGCGCCACCTCCGAATAGGGGTGGTTGTAGTTCATCAGGAAGATCAGCGCACCGATCAGCACGATGCCACCCAGCACGGCGGTGGGCACGCTCCACTTGTTCAGAGGAATCTTGAATATCTTGAAGATGGCAACGCAGAACGCCGTGTAGGTGAGAATCAGCAACAGATCCATGGCTCAGCCCTCCTTCCGCTCGGCTTGCGGGGCCGGGGCGCGTCCTTCGAGATGCTCGATGCGCTGACGCAAATCCGCCAGTTCCTTCGCCAGGTCGACATCCTGGGAGGAACCCGACTTGCCGTGGTCGAAGCCCCAGCCACGGTCCTCGCGGTACAACATGGCCCAGATCCACAGGAACGGCCACAGCGCGTGGAGGGTGAACAGACTCACCCAGCCGGCGGCGTGGATGGCGTCCTGGTGCGGATGGTTACGGTGTACGGCAATTTCATAGGGAATGTCGTGGAGAACGATGATGCCGTAGAACAGCACGATCCCCACGAAGAAGAGAATGCCCAGCGCGAAGTAATCAAGCATGTTGTTGTGTCCTGAAAGACGCCCCTTACAACATGGAGACAGGGCGTCGGTAAATCCGAAACGGCATCGCCGCCGGCCGCAAAGCGGCGGGCGGCGATCCCCCGTTTCCAGATTAGTCCAACTTCCTTCGCTTGATGATCAGGGCTGCACGGACTCCATCTGGCCGCTCTGCACCGTCTCGCTGACGGGGCGCGCGACCGGCTCGTCGACCGGGCTCACCGGCCGTGCCGCTTCGCCGTGCTCGCGCAGCAGGAAGTAGGACAACGCCGGGATCAGGATCAGGGCACCGATCATGTTCCAGAGGAACATGAAGGTCAGCAGGATGCCCATATCGGCCTGGAACTTGATGGGCGACCAGGCCCAGCACACCACACCAGCGGCCAGGGTGATTCCCACCAGCGCCACCACTCGTCCGGTAAAGGACACTGCCTTCTTGTACGAGGCCGACAGCGACAGGCCCTGGCGTTGGAATTGCAGCTGCACGCTGAGTAGATACAGCGCGTAGTCGACGCCGATGCCAACCCCCAGGGCGATGACCGGCAGCGTGGCAACCTTCACGCCTATGCCCATCCACACCATCAGTGCCTCGCAGAGCACCGAGGTGAGTACCAGCGGCAGCAGCGCCACCAGGGTCGCGCGCCAGCTGCGGAAGGTGATCAGGCAGAACAGCGTCACAGCCAGGTAGACATAGAACAGCATGGTGCGGTTGGCTTCGCGCACGACGATGTTGGTCGCCGCTTCGATGCCCGCACTGCCCGCCGCCAGCAGGAACTGGCGATCCTCGGTGCTGTTCTCGGTGGCAAAGCGTTCGGCGATCGCCACCACTTCATCCAGGGTCTGCGCCTTGTGGTCCTTGAGGAAGGCGATTACCGGCATCAGCGAGCAGTCGGTATTGAACAGCTCAGGCGTGTTCACCGAAGCCTGCTGGGCGGCGTAGTTCAGCACATCCTGATTGCGTTGCAGGCTGAGGAACTTCGGGTTGCCCTCATAGGTGCCGGCGGTGATCTGCCGTACCGCGTTGGCCAGCGAAGAGGTCGCCTGCACGTTCGGATGTTGCTGCAGGGCCCAGGCCAGGCGGTCCGCCTGGATCAGGGTCTGGTAGTTCAGGCAACCTTCCGGCGCCGTCTTCACCATCACCGCGAACAGGTCGCTGGACAGCGCGTAATGGCTGGTGATGTAGGCGTTGTCGCGGTTGTATCGCGACTCCGGGCGCAATTCCGGTGCGCCGGCGTCCAGGTCGCCGATCTGCAGGTGCTGGCTGACCATGAAGCCGCCTACGCCCAGGGCGAAGGCGAGACAAATGGTGGTCAGGGCCCAGCGCTTCTCGGTGAAACGGTCCAGGAAGTCCCAGATATGACCGAAGCCCTTGTGCGCTGCGGCATTGGTGTCGATACGCAGTGCACGTTCGGCGGCCTTCTTGCCCACACCAACGTAGGACAGCGCCACCGGCATCATCAGCAAGGTGGTGAGGATCAGCACCGCAACGCCGATGCTCGCGGTGATCGCCAGGTCCTGGATCACCGGGATATCGATCAGCATCAGCACGGCAAAGCCGACGGCGTCGGCCAGCAGCGCGGTGACCCCGGCAAGGAACAGCCGGCGGAAGGTGTAGCGCGCCGCCACCAGGCGGTGAGTACCGAGGGCGATGTCCTGCATGATCCCGTTCATCTTCTGCGCCGCGTGGGACACGCCGATGGCGAAGATCAGGAACGGCACCAGAATCGAGTACGGGTCCAGCGCGTAACCCAGCCAGGCCACGATCCCCAGCTGCCAGACCACGGCCAGCAGTGAGCAGACGATCACCAGCAGGCTGCTGCGCAGGCAGCGGGTGTAAGCCAGGATGATGAAGAAGGTGGTAACCACGGCCAGGCCGAAGAAGGCCATGACTCGCATCAGGCCATCGATCAGGTCGCCCACCAGCTTGGCGAAGCCGATCACGCGGACCTTGATCGGGCCCTGCCCTTCTTCACCCGAAGCTTGCGCCTTGCGGTCGCCTCCGTATTCGAAGTGCAGCCGCAGCTTTTCTTCCAGGTTGCGCGAGAACTGGTGATAGTCCACACCCTGGCTGCCAGCGGTAGCCTGGTCCAGCAACGGCACCACCAGCATGGTGGACTTGAAATCATTGGCCACCAGGCTGCCGACGATGCCGGCGCGGGCGATGTTCTGCCGCAGTTGCTCGATGCTCGCAGGCGAGCCGTCATAGCCATCAGGCATGACCGGACCACCCTGGAAGCCTTCCTCGGTCACTTCGGTCCAGCGTACGCCGGGTGCCCAAAGGGATTTCATCCAGGCGCGATCGACACCGGCAGTGAGGAACAGCTCGTCATGCACCTTTTTCAGCGCGTCGAGGTAAGCCGGGTCATAGATGTCGCCCTCGGTGTTCTCCACCACGATACGCACACTGTTGCCCAGCCCGCGCAGGGCCTTTCGGTTTTCCAGGAAGTTCTGGATGTAGGGATGGCCCTGGGGAATCATCTTCTCGAAGCTGGGCTTGAGTTCCAGCCGCGTGAAAGCCATGTAGCCCAGCAGCACTGTCACCAGCAGAATGCCGATCACGAACGGCAAACGGTGGTTGAACACCATGCGCTCCAGCAGATTGCCGCCGCGCGCATCGAAGTCTTTCAGATCCCGGATAACCGGCATCGCCTCTTGTTTCATGCCACCCATGTGGGTATGCCTCGCATTTATTCTTGTTTTCCAGAAACCACGGGGCGCTGGCTGATGCCGCGCGCGCCAACCAGCAGCAGGCCGTTTTCGCTTGAAGCCAGGGCGCCGTAGACAGGCACTGGCTGGCCGATGTCCAGGGGCTGGAAGCTGGCGCCCTGATCACTGCTGGCCAAGGCCTGACCAGTCTGGCCGAACAGGTAGAGCGTGCCTTGGGCGTCGCGCGTGGACGCGGTGATGCTGCTGTTCAGCCCGGTCTTCACCGCTGTCCAGCTGGCGCCGGCATCAGTGCTTCGGTAGGCGTGTCCGCGCAGGCCGTACGCCAGTACCGCGCCAGGCTGGGCGCTGATACCGAAGAAGCTGCCCTGATAGGGCGACTGCAGGGCCTGGAAGCGCTCACCACCGTCGTCGAGGCGCAACAGCAGGCCTTGCTCCCCGACAATGTAGAGATGCTCGCCGTCGCTGGTGATGGCGTTGAGGTGGTAGCCGGACGGGTTGTCGGTACGGTCGGTCCAGGGCTCCCAGCTCTGCCCGCCATCGCGGGTGCGGAAGATCAGGTTGAAGGCACCCACGACGAAACCATTGCGTTCATCGCTGAACCAGAGATCGAGGAAGGGCTTGTCGGCGCCTTCGGTCTCGATGCGCTTGCCCTCTTCCAGCCATTGCCCGGCATCAGGCCGGGCGCTGTAGTAGTCCTGCATGAGGCGACCGAGCTGGCGACCATCGAGCTGCTTTACCCAACTGGCACCACCATCGCTGCTGTGCAGTACGACGCCGTCATGGCCTACGGCCCAGCCCTGCTTCTCCGTGGGGAACTGCACGGCATTAAGGTCGGAGCTGACCGGCACGCTGGCCTGGGTCCAGCTTTGGCCCTGGTCATCGGAGTAGAGAATGTGACCACGCTGGCCTACCGCGACCAGGCGCTGGCCGGCCTGCACCAGGTCGAGCAAGGGGCTGCGTAGCGCCAGTTCGCTGTGCTGCGCCGGCAGTTCGAGCACATCCACCAAAGATGCGGCGTGGGCATTACCCGCCATCAGGGCTATGCCCAGGGCGATGAACTTGAAAGAAATCATCGGGACGTCCTCTGAAAAAAAGGGGTTGTCGCTCCCCCACACTCAAAGGGAGCGACAACCAGCCTGGCTTAGCGAATGCCAGCGCCAGCCAGGGACTCGGCTGCCCACTGAGCCTTGGTCAGCGGGTCGATATAACGGATGCCGCCGTACGGGCCAACGATGCCGTTGATGTTGTAGGAGTTACCCACCAGGTCGTAGATCACGAACGGCGTGGTATCCGGTACTTGCTTGTCGTAGCTCTGGCTGAGGAAGGCGAAGGAGCCACGGTAGATCTGCCCACGGGCGTCGTACTGGTCGGAGGCCAGGGCCACCCAGCTGTCTTCGTCGAGGTAGAAGCGACGCTTGGCATAGATATGGCGGGCGCCGTCCTTCAGCGTGCCTTCGACGACCCAGACGCGGTGCTTCTCCCAGCGCACGTAGTCAGGTGCCAGGTGGTTGGGGGTGGTCAGGGTCTTCGGGTCCTGGGCGTAGGTCAGCTTGTAGGTGTTGTAGGGAACGATCAGTTCCTGCTTGCCCACCAGTTTCCAGTCATAGCGGTCCAGCGCACCGTTGAAGACGAACACGTCGTCGTAGGTGCCAGCACCGGCGGTACCCGGGTTCGGGGTGTCGTAGGCCAGGCTCGGTGCCAGCTTCACGCGGCGCTGACCGGGCAGGTACTGCCAGGCGCGGCGCGGTTGCTCGACAGCGTTGGCGGCGTCCTTGAGCATGATCGCCTCGCCAGCGCGGCGTGCCGGGCCCGAGTAATACAGCTTCATCTGGTAATAGACGTCGGTGTTGGCGATGGGCTTGTTCAGGTTTTCGTAGATCGGGTAGTTGATGAAGGCCTGGCCGGTGGTGGCGAGGGTCGCCACGCCGGCAGAGTCGACGTTCCAGGAATCGTACTTGGAGTTGATGGTCACACCCTGGTAGCGCAGCAGGTGGTTCCACATGGCTTCAGCGCCCGACTGCGGAATCGGGAAGGGTACGCCCGGCAGTACGTTGTCGAGGGCCAGGCCGCCATTGCCGGTCTTGGCGCCGGTGGCATTCTTGACCGCGTTGTCCAGCACCGCCTGGGGCATGGCTACGGTCCGGTGGGTCGGGTAGACATCCACGCGGAAATCCGGGTAGCGCTTGGCCAGTTCCACGGTGGTGGCACTGAGCTGGTTCTTGTACTGGTCGACGTTCTTGCCATCGATCACCAGCAGCGGTTTCTCGCTGGCGAAGGGATCCGGACGCATGCTGTCGCCAGCCTTGAAGCCGGCCGGCGCGGTGGTCAGGCCACCCTCATAGGCCGGGATCGAGCCATCGGCGCTGGCGGCCTTTTCGGCGCCGACCAGGGTCAGGTTGTTGCCCAGCTTGGCCGCTTCATCAGGCGATACGGCGGCAAGGGAAGTGCTGGAGAAGGCCACCGCGAGGGAAGCCGCCATCAGAGTTTTCACGAATTTCATCTCGTTGTTCTCCTGCTCGGGTCACGAGCGGTGCGGAATGTCAGAAGGTGGTCTTCAAAGTCAGGTAAACCGCGCCACGGTCTTCCGTGGTAGCTCCGCCGCCGGAGAAGGAGGAGTAACCCCCGGCATAGCAGGTGTAGCGCTGCGTGGCATCCAATGCGTTAGGAGTCGAGCCGTCGGTGGCACCGTTGGTGCACTTCTTGGCATCGCCGAATGAGTCCACGTACTTCAGGTCGACGAAGTACTGGTTGTAGATAGCCGCGCCGATCCCCACGGAGTAGTTGCCGGTGTCTTCGGCACCACCACCCTGGACCGGAGAGACGCCGTCCAGGCCGACGTTCACCGACATCGGCGCGGTCATGTCCACGCCCGGGAACACCTGGTACCAGGTGGGCGTGAAGTTCACTGCGACGCCCCAGTTGTCGCGGGTTGGTTTGTCGATGCCACGGTAGGTGTCCTTGCCCTTGTAGAGCGCCTCGTTGTGGCTATCGAGTTTCAGCAGGTTGCTGTAGTAGAGCTCGCCCAGCAGGCTGGCCGCGTCGAACAACGGCGTGTCACCGATGGTCATCAAGCCGTTCAGGGTCCAGTGCAGCGTGTCGCCGGTGGCGCTCATGCTGTCGCCGCTGCTCGGCAGATCAGTGACCACGCCGGAGCCCGGAATACGCGCCGGCAGCAGGCCGAGGCCCGCTGCGAGGCCGCCGGGGCCGGAGGCACTGACAATGGCCGGGATGCTCGCCAACGGCATGTTGTGGCGGATGTTCAGGTCGCTGGCGACGCTGATGCCGCCGAACTCCTTGGACAGGCTCAGGCCAAAGATGTCGATGTCGTCGCCGTATGCGAGCTTGTAGTTGGTGGTGCTGATGGACCGCTGCACGTTGGCGATGGGGCCAGCCGTGCCCCTGGCGGTCAGACCGGTGCCGTCGAGTACAGCCTGCGGCAGGATTTCCGCGGTCTGGCGGTAATAGGCGCCGACCGTACCGTCCAGCCATTCAGGGGACCACTTGAGCATCAGGCCCCAGTCACCGCGTTTATCCGGGGTGATGTCGTGGCCACGGCGAATGTTGGTCAGGGTGCCATTCGCTCCGGCCAGGCCGGGGCCGCCCGTGTGGCCGAGGATGAAGGACTGGGCGCCGAAACCCACCACGTCGGAACTGCCGTAGTAGGTGCCGGCCTCAGGCAGGCGTGCGGCGTCCCAATCGAGGAAATACTGGGCAGCGACGGTCAGTTCGGGGTTGATGGTGAAGGACGCGGAAATCTGGTTGCGCGGAACGAACAGCTCCTTCGCCTCGGTGCCCGGCGCGGCGGCGAGCTTCGCCAGGTCCAGGCCGGACTGGCCGTAGCTGATGGCATGCACCGGGTTGAGGATGGTTTCGCCCCAGTACACGTTGTGCTGACCGGCCTTGACGCTGAACATCGACTCGTCGCCGATTTCGGTGCTGTAGAACACGAAGGCGTCGAGGATTTCGCCAGACGGGCCGCTGTAGTAACGCTGGGCGTAGTTGGACAGGTGCGGGCTACCGAGCACGGCATTGTTAGTGCCAGGCTGGCCGGCGATGCGAGAGAACGCCTCGTTGCCGTTGACGAACGGGTTGGAGTTGGAACCGGTGTTGTCGTAGGCCTTGTCGTACCAGCTGGCGGCACTGACGCGGAAGCCCTTGTTGCCTTGGTGGATCACGTCCAGTTCGGTCAACAGGTCGACGCGGTTGGTGATGTTGGTGCCGGAACGACGGAAGTTGTAGTCGCCGTCGTTGTTGTTCGGCGTAGCCAGCATGCGCTTGTCTGCGCTCTCGGTGCGAACGCCGTAGTTGTACTTAACGGTGTTGTCGAAACGCACCGACCAGTCCGGATTGCCGGTGTCGACTTCCATGGCCTGTACCGCGGCTGGCGCGCCGATTCCGGCGGCGATCGCCGACGCGAGCAGGCACCTGCGCAGGTTCAGGTTGTGATTGTTCTTGTCTTTCATGCGTTGGCTCCGCTTTTTGTTGTAATGGCTACCGCAACCGCTGCTGTGCTCCTTGCCTGGTCAGTGCGCAGCCGGTTGCATGGCCGCGCGCCGCTTTCGCCGGACTCCCCGGCCGAACTCATCTGGTTTGCGTATCAGCGATCCAGTATCTCGATCAGCTCATGGGCATCAGGCCATTCGCCGTAACCGGAGGCAGGATTGAGATGGCCGACCTTGCCCAGTTCGACCAGGCTGGCTTCCCAGTCGCTGGCCAGCTCGCGGACGGCGTCCAGGCTGGCCAGGTGGTCGTCGTCACTGGCACACACAAGGGTGGGGAACGGCAGCGGCTGACGCGGCAGCGGGGTCCAGCCATTGGCGTGCAGGGACTCGGGGCTCGGGTAGTTCGCCGGCCAGGTGGCGTCGAGGTCCGGCGGCGTGGCCAGCAGGGCACCCTTGATCGGTCGGCTGTAGCGAACCGCCCAGTGCGCCACCATGAGCACGCCGGCACTGTGGGCCACAAGGATCACAGGGCCGTCGATCTGCTCCAGCTCACGCTGGATGGCTTCGACGCGGGCCGGCAGGCTCAGCTTGTCCTGCTCCAGTGGAGGTACGCTGCGAACTTTGGGCAGTTGTGCGGCCAGCAGGGTCTGCCAGTGTTCTGGCACGTGATCCCGCAGGCCGGGGACGATAAGGATGGTTGCGCTGTCGTTGTTATTCACGTCATCACCCTGTTGCCGCAATCGCGACTGGAGGAACTTGGTGATGCAAACAGTAGAGATGCGGGGGGGTGGTCGCTTCTCATAGAACGTCAGCCTCTTCGCATTTCATGACAGGGCCGCCCTACCCCCTTTGCTGTCCCGCCCGGCGGCCACGCCCGTCATCCGTGGCGCGCGCTGTTTTCCAGGAATTGGCTTTACTTTCATCTGCCGCAAACGAGGAACGGGACCGGCGTTGTCATCAAAGAGAAATTCGAAGACCATCGTCGACGACAGACTCACTTCGCTTTAAACGACAAGAACAGCCGGCGCGCGCCTACCAGCGCAGCCCTGGCACAACGACAGCGTGGCGATCGACATGACCCCAATGGTTCGCGCAGCGGCCCTGACCAACTACATCGAAGTTGCCCAGCACCTGGGCCTCAACCCGCAACAGATGTTGCGCCAGGTCGGCCTGAGCCAGGCGCTGGTGGACAACCCCGAACAACGCTTGCCTACTGCGGCCGTTGCGAACCTGCTGGAAGCATCCGCTCGCGCCTGCAATTGCCCTACCTTCGGCCTGCGCATGGCCGAGTCCCGCCAGCTCTCGGACTTTGGCGTCATCAGCCTGCTGCTATCCCACCAGCCGACCCTGCGCGACGCCCTGGAAACCATCGTGCAGTACCGTCACCTGCTCAACGAATCACTGGCCCTGTTCGTAGACGAGGTCGGCAAGACGGTGGTGCTGCGCGAAGAGATCATCACCGACCCGCCGGTGCCCATCCGCCAGGGCATGGAGCTGGCCATCGGCGTGCTGTTCCGCATGTGCAGCGCCCTGCTCGGCTCGGGCTGGCGCCCGCTGGCGGTGAACTTCAGCCACGACGCCCCGCCGGACCTGCAGCTGCATCGACGGGTGTTCGGCTGCAAGCTGGAGTTCGGCAGCGAGTTCAATGGCATCGTCTGCCAGGCCGCCGACCTCGACAAAGCCAACCCCCTGGCAGACCCGGCCATGGCCCGCCACGCCCGGCGCCTGGTGGAAACCCTGCCCGGCGCGGCCCAGCAATCGACCCTGAACGACGTGCGCAAGGCCATCTATCTGCTGCTGCCGATGGGCCGCGCCACCATCGAACAGATCGCCCAATCGCTGGGGATGAACGTGCGTACGCTCCAGCGTCGCCTGGAAGACAGCGAAGTAACCTTCTCCGACCTGATCAACGAAGTGCGCCGCGACCTGGTGCTGCGCTACATGGAGAATCCGCGCTATTCCCTCTCACGCATCGCCGACTTGCTCGGCTACTCGGTGGCCAGCTCCTTTACCCGCTGGTTCACCACCCAGTTCGGCATGGCACCGGCGGCGTGGCGGCGTGAGCATCAGGTGAAGGCGGAGGAGTAGTCCGCTTCTGTAGGTTGGCGCAGAGCGCAGCGAAGCCCAACGTTTCCCGAGAGCCCCGTATTGGACTTCGCGAGCGGCGCTCGCTCCCACGCCAACTGCCCCAGCCGCCCAATGAAAAAAAGGGGCGAATGCCTCCCTGCATTCACCCCTTCACGCCAAAAAAAAACCGCGCTACGAAGTCCGTCGCAAAAGACTTCGGCGCGGTGAAAGCCCGCTGTGGCAGGCATCGATGACCCCCTCACGGGAGCAGGAGTAAAGCTTCAGAACCCCCAGTGCAGCATTGCCAGCACCAGGGCGGCGAGGAACGCGGTTTCCCCGACCATCAGCAGGATTGGCTTGATGCCTACCGAGGCCAGGTCCTTGAGTTGGGTTTTCATGCCCAGGGCACTGATGGCGATCACCAGGCACCAGCGCGACAGTTCGTTGCCGGCCTCTTGCACCATCGGCGGAATCACACCCGTGCTGTTGATCGCGGCCAGGATCACGAAACCCACCGCGAACCAGGGCAGCAGCGGCGGCCGCTTGCTGCCCGGCTCGGCGCCGCGCATGCGAGTGATCATGGCGGCGCAGACAATCACCGGCAGCAGCATCGCCACGCGCATCAGCTTGACCACGGTAGCGCTGTCGCCGGTTTCGTGGGACATGCTGTAGCCAGCGCCCACTACCTGGGCCACGTCGTGAATGGTGCCGCCGATGAAGAAACCGGCATGCAATGGCGAGAGCCCAAGGACCTCGGCAATCATCGGGTAGAGGATCATCGCCAGGGTGGACAGTGCCGATACGCCAATCACGGTGAACAGCGTCGCGCGTTCCTTCTGCGGGTGGCTGGGCAGTGCCGCCGCCAGGGCCAGGGCTGCCGAAGCGCCACAGATGGCAGTGGCGCCGCCGGTGAGCAGGCCGAACAGGCTATTGAAGCCAAGCAGACGCGCCACTGCGACTGACACGAGGATGGTAACCACCACCAGTGCCACCACCATGGCGACTGGTTGCCAGCCGAGCGACGCGATCTGTTCCAGGGTGATGCGGATGCCCAACAGTGCCACGCCAACCCGCAGTACTTCGCGGGCGGTGAACTCGATGCCGGGCTTGCATGCGCCGTCGGTCGCCAGGAAGTTCACCGCGAGACCCAGCAAGAGGGCGAAGAGCATCACCGGAGCACCGTAGTGCTCGGAAAGGAAGGTGGCCGCCGCGGCGACCACGGCGCTGACGATCACACCGGGCATCAGAACCCGTGTGCGCGATCCCAGCGCGGTTATTGCTGTTGCAGACATACGATTGATTCCTGCGGACGCGGCCGCGATAGATCGATGAAACAACGGCCCTGCTGCAGCTCCACCGCATAGGTGGCAACACCAAAACCGCTCACGCCAGGGACGCACCCGGTGGCCAGGTCAAAGCGCAGGCCGTGGGCCGGGCAGCGCAGCAGACGCCCCTCCAGCCGACCGCTGAACAACGAGGCGCCGTTGTGTGGGCAGCCTTCGTCGATGGCGTAGATCTCGCCGTTCTGGTTGAACAGCACCAGCGACTTGCCGTCATGGCGAAACAGACTGCGCCCACCCACGGGCGGCAACTTTTCCGCGGGTACTTCCACACACTGGCTCATGCCCGACGGGCCTCCGCCAGCGGACGCAGCTCCAGTGCCCGTTGCAACTGGGCCAGCATCAACCATGGCGGCTGGGCACCGGCCAGGGACGGGCGCTCGTCGATCGTGAAGGACGGCACGGCCTGGTTCGCCGGAACCACCTCACGCCCGACAAAGGGACGACCATCGTCGAACAGCACCGCTTCGAGGCGACGCGGATCGAAGCCGCATTGCCTGGCCAGGCGCAGCAACAGCTCGCTGCTGCCAATGTCCTCGCCGTTCTGGAAGTAGCTGGCGAACAGGCGCTCCAGCAATGCGTCGACCTGACGCGCACTGCCCTGCTCCGTGGCCAGCGCCAGCAGGCGGTGCGCGTTGGCGGTGTTGGGCATGGTCGCGATGCGTTGCAGATCCACATCCACGTCAGCGTGGTAGGCGGCTTCCCGTACCTGTTCCTGGCGCGCGCGCACCATCTCCTCACTGCCGAGCCGCTGCAGGTAGAACTCCATGAAGGGCACACCCTGGGCCGGCAGGTCAGGCAGCAGTTGTACGCCTTTCCAGCGAAGCTCGACGGCGACATCCAGCCGCGTCGCGGAGAGTTGGCCCAGAGCCTTCTCCAGGTTGCGCTTGCCGATCAGGCACCAGGGACAGATAAAGTCGAAAGTCATTTCGACCAACAGCGGTTTCATTAACGTTCCTCACTTGCCATCAGCGGCGAGAGCTTCTGAATGTCCTTCTGGTAGTGGCGCTTGCCGTACCAGAACACCAGGGCCGCTGCGATGCTGATCAACGGAATCAACTGGAAGGCGCGATCCAGGCCGAAGTGGTCGGCCAGTACGCCAGTGACATAGGGTCCGGGCGCCAGGCCAAGCAGGTTGTTGGCCAAAGTCAGGGTGGCGAACGCGGTGCCATGGATCGAGTAGTGGGTCAGGTTGGCGACCATGGCGCCGGCTGGGCCGGACGTGCCGGTCGCCACCAGCATGGCCAGGGCGATGGTTACCAACTGTGGTACGCCGGGTGCCATCTGGAAGGCCACCGACAGCAGCACGCAACTGATCAGGCAGTAGGCGATGGCCAGCGCGATCTTGCGGTCCGGGGCATTGCGGCACAGGCGATCACTGAGAATGCCGCAGACGATCATGCCGGCACCGCCGGTGAGCACGATGATGGCCGCGACAGCACCGGCCTTGTCGGTGCCCATCTGGTAGTAGCGATTGAGGTAGCTGGGGAACCACACCATCACCGCTGCACCGACGAACAGCTGCAAGCCGCTGCCGACGTAGGCGGCGATCACCGAGCGGCTGG
This sequence comes from Pseudomonas sp. BN606, assembly GCF_029873115.1. Classification (NCBI taxonomy): domain Bacteria; kingdom Pseudomonadati; phylum Pseudomonadota; class Gammaproteobacteria; order Pseudomonadales; family Pseudomonadaceae; genus Pseudomonas; species Pseudomonas sp. BN606. The sequence goes on from NZ_SSOF01000075.1 coordinate 121,607, forward strand.
CGAACAGGGTTTTCAGTGGGCGGCGGCAAGGGAACTCGTCCGTTGCGCTCGGCGCCGGCAGCGGACTACCGATGCGCGACTGCTTGACCACCAGCGGATAGACCAGCGCCAGCGCTAGGCCGAAGACCGCCATGCCGGCGAAGGACCAGCGCCAACCCAGGTGTTGTGCCAGGACGCCGCCCAGGGCCATGCCCAGTACCGAGCCGAACATGCCTCCGGCCATGAAGGCGCCAGTGATGGTGGCGCGCATCTCGCGGGGGAACACCGACAGCACCACTGCGATGCCGACACTGCCATAGGCCGCCTCGCCCACGCCCACCAGGAAGCGGGCGATGAACATATGCTCGTAGTTCTTCGCCAGGCCGCAACCCAGGGTTGCCAGGCTCCAGAGCATGGCCATCAACACCAGGCTCTTCACTCGCCCCCAGCGGTCCGCCAGAAGCGATAGCGGGAAAGTCAGCAGCCCCACCATCAGCGCGACGATGCCGCTGAGCAGGCCAAGCTGGGAATCGGTGAGCGTCCATTCGGATTTGAGCAGCGGGAATACTGCGTTGAGCACCTGCCGCGACATGTAGTCGGAAATCAGCAGGCCGAACGTCAGGGCGAAGACTACCCAGGCGTAGGTGCGGGGGACGTGCACGGCCGATTGATCGAAATCGGCGGTGGCAGCGGAATGAAAGGCCATCGCGGTTACCTTGAATCTGTGCGTGTAGTTGTTTTTGTCACGCTAGCTGGCGGAAGCGCGGTTAGCGCCCCGCCGGGGCCGACTTTGTGGGCCGGCCCTTCTGGCTACGCCGGTCAGGTACGCATGGGCACGTGTTTCTGACCCGGCTGGCGGTTCGGTGCCATACCGTTCATGCGCAGGGTCTCTTCCACGTCCTTGTACTCGACGCCGATCTTGTAGATCTCGCGCGCTTCCTTGCCGGACGCGATTTCGCGACCCAGTTCGTGGGCGATGCGCACGGTCTGCTGGATCTGCTGCACGGACGAGAAGCGCTTGCCGTGCTGGTCGATGATGGTGTCCTCGATGCCGACACGCGGGTGCAGGCCCATCGCGAGCGCCATGGTGTTGAACGGCAGGACGTTCTTCAGCAGCGACTCGGCGGTGAGGGTGCCACCGTTCGGGGCGCGGTGAATGAAGTTGAAGAAGTTGAACGGGTTGGGGCCATCGAAGCCGCCACCAATGCCGATCCAGGTCAGGTTCAGCGGACCCTTGTAGACACCCTTGCGCACCAGGCGCTCGAGGGTTTCCAGGGCATGCATGCCGGTGAGCTGGAAGTGCGGCTGGATGCCGTTGGCCATCAGGCGCTTGAGGTGTTCCTCGACCCAGGCCGGGCCGGCAGGCACGGTCATTTCGCTGTAGGCGGCCTGGTAGACCGGGTTCTCCAGGGAGGTGCCTTTCAGGTACTCCGGATAGAGCAGCTCCATGATGTTCATCTGGGTGGTGTTGATGGCCACGGTGACCTGGTCCGGCTTCGGAGTCAGTTCGGCCAGCATGTGGCGGGTGTCGTCGGACAGCCACTTGGCTGCTTCACCTTCGCCCTCGGGGGCGAAGGAGATGGAGCCGCCCACCTGGATGATCATGTCCGGCACGGCTTCACGCACACCGGCGATCAGTTCATTGAACTTGGACAGGCGCTTGGAGCCGGTGCCATCGAGTTCACGCACGTGCAGGTGCAGCACAGTGGCGCCCGCTTCATAGCAATCGACGGCTTTCTGGACCTGCTCGTCCATGGTCACCGGGATGTCTTCCGGGAAGTCTGCCGGCATCCACTCAGGGCCATAGGGCGCCACGGTGATGACCACCTTTTCCATATTTTCAGGGTGCAGGGAATCGTCGAAGAATTGCATGGTGGGTGTCCTCGGTAAGTTCTTGTTCAGGGGACCCCGGCCGGATAGTTCCGGCCGGACGGATCAGTGGTCAGAAAGTCTTGTCGCCGATGATTCCGGCGCGTTCCATCTTGCGAACGCAGGGCGGGTAATCCATCACGGCGTAATGCTGGGTAGAGCGGTTGTCCCAGATCGCCACGCTGTTCTTCTGCCAGCGCCAGCGCACCTGGTATTCCGGGATGTAGGCCTGGCTGACCAGGTAGCGCAGCAGGTCGCTGCCGCCCATGCTGTAGTCCTGGCCGTAGCGCACGCGCTCAGGCGTGTGGAAGTTGGTGAAGTGGGTGGCGAAGGCATTGACGAACAGCACCTTCTCGCCGGTTTCCGGGTGGATGCGCACCACCGGATGCTCGGCGTCCGGGTACATGGCCTTGAGCGCCAGGCGCTTCTCGGCGGGCATGGCCGCACCGAAGCTCGCTTCGATGCTGTGGCGGGCGCGCAGGCCCTCGATACGCTGCTTCACGTCTTCAGGCAGCTTTTCGTAGGCCAACGCCATGTTCGCCCACATGGTGTCGCCACCGACCGGCGGGCACTCCACGCAGCGCAGCACGCAGCCCATGGGCGGTGCGTCGCGCCAGGTGGCATCGGTGTGCCAGGCGTTCTCGTAGCGGTCGTTGGGCTGATCCGGGTCCTTGTAGATACGGACCAGGCCCGGGTGTTCCGGATCGCTGCCGGCCACCGGATGGTCTTCCAGCTCGCCGAAGCGGCGGGCGAAGGCCACGTGCTCGGCACGACTGATCTTCTGGTCGCGCAGGAACAGCACCTTGTGCTTGAGCAGCAGCGCCTTGATTTCGGCGAACAGGCCGTCGTCACGGGAAGCATCGCCCAGGTTCACACCGCTGATTTCGGCGCCGATGGCGCAAGTAAGTTGCTCGACTTTCATGGCCAGCGACCTCAGATGACGAAGATGGACGAACCGGTGGTCTTGCGCGATTCAAGATCCCGATGGGCCTGGACCGCATCTTCCAGCGCGTAGTGCTGGTTGATATCGATCTTGATGCGACCGCTGCCGACGTGATCGAACAGCTCGCCCACCAGCTCAGCCTTCTCCGCCGGGTCGGCAATGTAGTCGGCCAGGGCCGGACGGGTGACGAACAGCGAACCCTTCATGGCCAGCAGGACCGGATCGAAGGCCGGTACGGGACCCGACGCAGTACCGACGCACACCAGCAGGCCGCGGCGGCGGAGCGAATCCAGGGACGCGTTGAAGGTGTTCTTGCCCACGCTGTCGAACACGACGTCGACGCCGCGGCCACCCGTCAGTTCACGCACACGCTGGGCGATGTCTTCTTCGCTGTAGTTGATGACGTGATCGCAGCCATGGAAGCGGGCGACTTCCGCCTTGGCCTCGGTGGACACGGTGCCGATCACGGTCAAGCCGAGCAGCTTCGCCCACTGCGAGACGATCAGGCCGACACCGCCGGCAGCGGCATGCAGGAGGATGCTGTCGCCTTCCTTGAAGTCGTAGATGCGACGCATCAGGTAGGCGGAGGTCAGACCGCGCATGGTCATGGCCGCGGCGGTTTCGAAGGCGATGGTCTCGGGCAGCTTGATCAGCGGCGCGGCAGACACCAGGCGCTCGGTGCTGTAGGCGCCGAGGGTGTTGAGGAAGCCGGTGTAGGTGACCCGGTCGCCCAGGGCGACATTGGTCACGCCCGCGCCGACCGCCACGACCACACCGGCGGCTTCGACGCCAATGCCGTTGGGCAGCGGAATGGGATAGGTACCGTTGCGGAAATAGGTGTCGGCGTAGTTCAGGCCCACGGCGACGTGGCGAATACGAACTTCGCCCGGACCAGGATCAGCAACCTCGACCTCTTCATAACGAAGTACTTCCGGCCCCCCAGCTTCATAAAACCGAACCGCTTTGGCCATGCCTTATCTCCAATCTGGATTCTTGTAGTCGGGTCACGGACCCATGGATTGGACTCTAGGCATCCCCCCCTGCGGCTGCTTCTCATAGGGCGTCAGCTGCTTCGCATTTCGTGACAGGCACAACCGCGCAGCGGAAAAGCACCGGTCGCGCCGCGAAACTCAGTGGTGCAATCGGTGTTCGACAGGTGGAATCCAGGGAGTAGCGCCAGCCCCCGGCCGACGAATTGGCAGGTTACTCGGCAGGCATCACTCGCGGCAGCGGCTGGAACTGGATGGGCTGGGTCCTGATTTGCGTCAGGCTGCCTTCCACCTGCCCGGACAAGTGGATCACCCCGGCCATCACACCCACTTCCGGATTGCGCATCATCTCCAGCCATTCTTCGTCGAAGGCTTCGTTGAGGCTCTTGCGCAAGGTGGCTTCACGATCAGCCCGCCCTTCCTCGTGGAGCATGGCGCTGATACCAGTGAAGCCAAGGGACAACACAGGCCCCGCGACTCGCCCCATGAAGCTGGTGACGACACTGGCGGCACCGCTGGTAGCCAATTCCGACTCCAGCTGCGCGCTGGTGTCGCGAGTGATGCGCGACAACCCGTCGTCGGTAGTCCAGGCGCCGGCGCCGCTCGGCGCATTGCGAATCCGGTCCATGAGCGAGGCATAGGCCGGCAGTTCCTCCAGCGGGTCAGCCCTAAGGACCTGGTAGAGGGAGGCACTCTTGCCCGGAGGCGCCATTTCGATGGCCGGGATCTGCTGTAAATGCTGGTTGAACTGGTCGCCGGGCACGCCGAAACGCTGGGGTATCAGTTGCAGGCGTTCGTCGAGCTGCTGGATGTAGGTACGCGTGGTCTGCTCCATGATGTCGTCCGGATCCAGTTCGCGGGCAACCGGCTGCAGCACCTGCTCGTCGTATTCCTCCTGCAGGTAGGCGGCCAGCCGGTTCACCGTTTGTTCCCGTTCGCCGTCGGAGCTCAGGCGATACCAGCCCACTTTCATGCTCAGCCACTTGCGGGTCCAGAAACTGGAGAACCAGGGGAGGAATTCGCTATCGGTTCGCTGGTAGATCAGGTCCATCCAGTGATCCATGGAGTCCTGGGCGTAGCGACGGGCCTGGCTGGTGGCGGCAAGCGAGGCGGCTGCGATGTCCCGGTCAACTTGTCGCCAGGTGGCCTGGGAGACCACCACCGGAGGTGGTACCGGTTTCGACGCGCACCCGCCGAGCGTCAGCGCAAGGATGACGATCAACATCGAAAGCAGCATACCCGGGGTTCCGAGGAGCCTGCCGGGCACCTGTTCCACTCGGATTCCAAGGGGAACTTGCGCAGCGCTCATGAAGGTTTGCCCGCCCCGTGGGCCAGTCGGCCCAGGTCCCATAAGTATAGGTATGACCACCCTCCCCCGTACCTCGTTCGGACGCGCTGCACCACGGAGCAAAACTGCCGCCGCGCGGTCTTAATCGTCGCCAGGTCGAGTATCGCGATGAGCGCGTGGTCACTGGCCAACTCCAGTCGTATCGGAATCGAGGTAAAGCAATGAAAACAGGCCCGCTAGTGGGTGTGTTCATTCTGGTCGCAACCCTTGCCGGCACCGTGCAGAGTGCCCAGGCCGACCACAGACGGGACAGTGATGATGGCCGGGTCGAGCACTACCGCGACGGCCCCTGCCGGGTGAAGGAGATTACCGACCGCGGCTACTACCGGAAGGTCATCCGCTGCCCGGACGGACGCGGCAAGACCTGGCGCCGTGGCGACTGGCACCGCGACTACCGTGACGGTCCCTGTCGGGTACGCATCGACGCGTCCAGAGAAGTCTTCGACAAGGAAAAGGTGTGCCGCGGGCGCGACCATTACGACGATTGATGCGACTGCATTGGAGCCTCGCAGGTGAATAACCGGCGAGCCCCGCCAGGGAGTTCCGGTCCGGGCTCCCTTCACACCGGGTCATCTAGCCAACGAAGAGTTCCACGAAACGGTCGACCGGCATCGCCTCCAGGGCCGCCTGGTCCTTGCACAAGGTCAGGATTTGCGCGCAGCGATGGGGGGCAAAGCGGGTCGCCAGGCTGGCCTTGTACTTGTTTTCCAGCAACGGCATGCCCTCATTGCGCCGGCGACGATGGCCCATGGGGTACTCAACCTCCACCTTCTCGGTGTGACGGCCGTCCTTGTAGAAAACCTGCACGGCATTGGCGATGGACCGCTTGTCCGCCTCCAGGTACTCACGGCTGTAACGTGGGTCTTCGACCACCTCCATGCATTCGCGCAGGCGGTCGATGATCGGATGGGACTGGTGGAAGTCATCTTCGTAGTGCTCGGCCGTCAGGTCGCCGTAGGCCAGGGCAACCGCAGTCATGTACTGCAGGCAATGGTCGCGGTCGGCTGCGTTGGCCAGGGCGCCTTCCTTGGAAATGATGCGAATGGCCGATTCCTGGGTGGTGATGACGATGCGGTCGATCTCCGTGATGCGATTGCGCACCAGGGGGTGCAACCGCACCGCCGCTTCGCAGGCTGTCTGGCCGTGGAATTCGGCGGGATAGCTGACCTTGAACAAGATGTTTTCCATCACGTAGCTGCCAAACGCCTGCGGCAGGCTGAAGTGGTGTTTTTCCAGTGGCTTGGTGGCCAGGTCCTTGTTGGTGTGGCTATAGGACACGTCGTAGAAGCCCCATTGGGGTGCACTGAGCACGCCGGGGACACCCATCTCGCCCCGCATGGCGATATCGGCCAGGCGTACTCCCCGACTGGTGGCATCACCCGCCGCCCACGACTTGCGCGAACCGGCATTTGGCGCATGGCGGTAGGTGCGCAGGGCCTGGCCATCCACCAGGGCATGGGAGATGGCCGAGAGCATCTGCTCGCGACTGGCGCCCATCAACCAGGCGCAGACCGCGGTGGACGCCAGCTTGACCAGCACCACGTGATCCAGCCCGACGCGGTTGAAGGAATTCTCCAGGGCCATGACGCCCTGTATCTCATGGGCCTTGACCATGGCCTCCAGCACCAGGCGCATGCTCAGCGGCGACTCGCCCCTGGCCACGCGCCTTTGCGACAGGTGGTCGGCCACCGCAAGGATGCCACCCAGGTTGTCGGACGGGTGCGCCCACTCCGCTGCCAGCCAGGTGTCGTTGAAGTCCAGCCAACGGATCATCGCGCCAAGGTCCCAGGCCGCTTTGACCGGGTCCATCCGGTAGGCGGTGCCCGGCACCCTTGCACCCTGGGGAACCTGGGTACCTTCGACCAGTGGTCCGAGCAACTTGGAGCACTCGGGAAAGCGCAATGCCATCAGTGCGCAACCGAGGCTGTCCATCAGGCAGTTGCGGGCCGTGTCCAGCGCCTCCGCAGACTCCACCCGGTAATTCAGCACGTAGTCCGCAATGGTCTCGATCACCGGGTCGTAGGGTGGTCGCTGGTTCAGGTCAACGTTGCTGCTCATGGCCCTGCCTCCTTGTGGCGATGGCTTCCAGTCTAGGCCCTGCCTTGGCAAAGGCAGCGTCCAGCCGATGAAACCCGCCGGGCGACCAGTGGCCAGCGCGATACGCCACCATGTGCTGGGCTTACGAGACAGAGAAACCGGAGGTGCCCGTGATGAACAGCGACCCCAACGTACGCACGCCCGCGCCCAAACCCCAGGGCCCGAGCCAGCCGCCGGAGCAGGTTCCGGCGGCAGACGTGAAACGCATCAGCGACAAGGCGCCGAGCAAGGACAAGAAGCCGGATGATTGGGACTGAGACCGGCTGGGGGATGGATTTTCGGTAGGGGCGAATTCATTCGCCAGGCAAACCAAAGGTCTGCCCAACGGTTTGAGGAGGGAGTTGCTCGACGCAGACTGGCTAGAGCACGGGTTCTACTGTGGGAGCGAGTTCACTCGCGATTGAAATCGCCCCACAGGAGATTAATGCCCTCGCGTCAGAACCCTACGCTGGCCTGGATGTACCAGGTGCGCGGCTGGCCGACGTAGATGCCCGCGTTGTTGTCGCTGGAACGGGTGAAGTACTGCTTGTCGAAGATGTTCTTCACCCCCACACCCAGCTTCAGGTTGGACAGCTGTTCGCCAAAGTCATAGGCACCGCGGGCGCTCCAGGTCACGTAGCCGGGGATGTCGCCGAACTGGCCATCGGCGGTCGGTTCAGTGATGTAGTCGCCGGTGAAGTTGCCGTTGGCATCGATACCGGTGCCCGGTGCGCGTTGGCCGGACTGGGCGTAGCCGTCGAAGTTGTAGGTCCAGCGATCGACCTGGTAACGCAGGCCGACGTTGGCCACATGACGCGAGTAGAACGGCAGGTCACGGGTCTTGAAGCCCGGGATGTCGCCTTCGTAGGTGGCACGGGTGAAGGTGTAGGTGCCGGTCAGGCTCAGGCCGGAAAGCAGTTCATCCAGGTTGTAGTGGCCGGACAATTCCAGGCCCTGGTGCTTGGTGGCGCCCAGGTTGGTCCAGCCCACGTCGTTGCTGATGTACTGCAGCTCATGGTCGAAGTCGATGTAGAACAGCGTCGCTTCGCCGCCCCAGGTGTCGCCGTTGTAACGGGTACCGACCTCGTAGGTCTTGGCCTTCTCAGGCTCCAGGCCATTGGCAGTACTGTCGCCGATGCCGCCCTGGCCGATCTGGAAATACTGCAGGCTGCCGAACGAGGTCTCGTAGTTGGCGAACAGCTTCCAGGCATCGGAGAGGTGATACATCACGCTGATAGCCGGCAGCGGCTCGTTGTAGTCCTTGCTGCGGTGCTTCTCCTGCACCGGCACACCGTTGGTGCCGCGCACCGGGCGGTCATGCCAGTCGGTGTTGATGCTCTCGAAGCGCACTCCGGGGGTGATGGTCCAGTTGCCGACATCGATCTTGTCGTCGATGTAGAAGGCATTGGCCTCGGTTCCGCCGGTGCGGTCCTGGTAGACGTGACCGTCTGCCGATGGGCCGGTAGTGGGCGTCGGCACGTTGTTCACCAGACGCACGCGGCTGGTCTCTTCGTGCATGGCTTCCTTCAGGTAGCGATAGCCAACACCCACTTCGTGAGTGCTGTCACCGGCGAAAAAGATGCGCGAAACACGCGGCTCGAAGCCGTAGGTGTAGTAGCTGCGCGGGAAGGAGCTCAGGAAAGCCTTGTCGCGGCTGGCGATATGGCTGCCACGGAAGCTGTCACTGTAGTAGGTCAGGACTTCGAACTGGGTGACGTCGTCGATCTGGCGCAGGTACTTCAGCGAGACGTCCTTGCGACGGCCACTGAAGTCTTCCCAGTCGCGGTCGGACTGGAATGGGTTGTCATCGTACTGCGCCTGGGTGAGGCCGCCCGGCATGTCGGCGGTGGCATCGTAGTAATGGAAGTTCAGCGAGATGTCGTCCTGCTCGGTAGGCGCCCAGTGGGTCTTGAGCATGACGTCGTCGATGTCGTTGTTGTTGTTGCCGTCGCGGTAACCGTCACCGTTCACGCCCGAGTAGAGCAGCGCGGCGCCGATGCCGTTGTCGGCGGTACCGCCGAGAAAAGCGTTGTTGAGGTACTTCCAGCCACCGTGGGCGGTGTCTTCCATGGTGGTGCCGACTTCGCCGGAGAACTTCTCCGGGATGGCGCGGGTCACGAAGTTGATTACGCCGCCAACGTTCTGCGGGCCATAGCGCACGGAGCCAGCGCCCCGGACCACGTCGATGCTGTCGAGGTTACCGATGGAGATCGGTGCCATCGACAGCTGCGGCTGGCCATAGGGAGCGAAGGCGGCCGGCACACCGTCGATCAGTACAGTGGAGCGCGGGGAAAGACGCGAAGTCAGGCCGCGCACCCCGAGGTTGAGGGCAATATCGCTGCCGCCGGTACCGTTGGACTCCTGGACCTGCACGCCGGGTACCGCGCGCAAGGCGTCACGCACGTTCATTGCGCCCTTCTCGACCATCGCCTCGCGGCGCACCACGGTGCGGGCTCCGGGATGGTTCTGCACCACGGCATCTTCGGCAGTACCCAACCAGTCACCTACGACGGTGATGCTCGAAGCTGGCAGTTCCATCGCCGAAGCGCCCTGCTCTTCGCTGGAGACGCGACGCAGGATGGCGGTACCGTCGGTGAGGTCGAAGGTCAGGCCACTGCCTTGCAGCAAGGTCGCGAGGACTTCTTCCGGCAGCAGGTTGCCATCCACTGCGGGAGCCTGCTTGCCGGCCACCAGGTCAGGGCTGAAGAACAGCTGTAGCGACGTCTGCTTGCCCAGTTGCCCCAGGGCCCCGGCCAGGGATTGCGCGGGAATATGGACTTCAGTGCGCTCGGCAGCTTCAGCGCCTAGGCTGCCGACAGCCAGGGCGATGGCCAGGCTCAGGGGCAGCCAGCGTTGTGTGCGGGGAGTCTTGCGGGAGGAATCTGGCGACACAGCTTGTTGCGTTACTTCGTTGTTCACGTTCGTCCGGTCCTGAAAGAAAGCGCCCTGCACTTCACTGGGCGCAAAGAGTCGGACGAGAAGACGAACGACAGAAGAAAAACCTGAATCTAAAACGGAATTATTTCGCTTGAACCGTCAGGCAGGGTCCTGACCTTGACCGGAAGGATGCGCGGAAGGGCCGCCAGCAAGGCGTTTGTATCATCGGCGCGGAACACGCTGGAGAAGCGCAAATCGGCCACTTCCGGCACAACCCTCAGGGGTAGTTCCCGGTAACGGGACACCTCTTGCGCCACTTCTGCGAGCGGCACGTCATTGAAGATCAGCTTGCCCTCGCGCCAGGCGGTAATGCTCGCGATATCGATGCGCTGCACAGGCCCGACCACGCCATCTGCCGCCACCCGGACCCCGTCACCGGCCAGCAGGGGACGGCTGGCCTCGCCCTGTTCGCCCGCGACCAGCACTCGCCCCGACTCCACGGCCACGCGCACGCCTGACGCATCCCGGCGAACATTGAAACGAGTGCCGGTGACGGTGACGCGACCTGCTCCGGCCTCGACCACGAAGGGGCGTGCCTTGTCAGGCGTCACGCCGAACATCGCTTCGCCGGCCTCCAGGCGCACCAGCCTGCGGTCTGCGCTGTAGATAACGGTGATACGGGTGCGTCCATTGAGGTCGAGGGTCGAGCCGTCGGCCAGGGTGACCTGGCGGCGTTCGCCTAATTGGGTTGCGTAGCTTTCGCCCCGTAACGAGAACGGATCGAAAACGTAGGTCGCGCCGCCCGCCAGCACCACACTGGCCGCTGCGGCAAGCGTGCCTTGCAGGAAGCGCCGGCGCGACCGCACCGGTAAAGGTCGGACTTCTGCGGTGCAGAACTCACGCAAGCGTTGCTCGGGAATCAGATCGGCGGCGATCCACATCCGTTCCAGCAGGCGGTACTCGGATCGGTGCGACGCATCCGCCGCCAGCCAGGATTCAAAGAGGCGGCGTTCGTCGATGCCCTGCTCGGGGTCGCGGTTGCGACTGAACCACCGGGCGGCTTCATCGCGCACCTTGCAGTCGGCGGAATCGGCTTGCTTCATCAGGCTGCCATCCAGATGGCGGGAATCAGGCTGCGGTTGGTGTCCATGGCTCGGGGCTTGATGCCCTGTGGGGTGGTTCCGGTTCATGTGGCGCTCAAATCCAGGCGCTCACGCAGGTGACGAATGGTGCGGATCATATACCGCTCGACCATGTTCCTGGATAACCCCAGGCGCTCGGCGATCTCGGCCTGGCTCAGCCCTTCGAGCTTCTGCCAGACGAACACCTGGCGGCAGTTCACCGGCAATTCGGCCAGGGCCTTTTCGATGGAATCCGCCAACTGGACTGCGTGCATATAGGATTCGGGATCATCCTTCGACTCATCGCCGTCACCTGCGATGTCCACCTCCAGTTGGGCGCGACGTTCCTCGCGGCGGAAATGGTCGACCGCAATGTTGCGGGTCGTCTGGTGGAGGTAGGCACGGGGCTGCTTGACGTTTTCCTGCTCGGCCTCCAGCACCCGGACGAATGCATCGTGGGCGAAATCCTCGGCGCGATGGCGGCTTCTCAGTCGGCGGGTCCAGGTGCCGATGAGCTCTTCATAATGTTCGAAGAATCCGTGTTCGCGCTTGCGCATCTAGGGGATTGGGAGAAGCCGGAAACAGAAAGTCGCGAATGATAATGCCTCTCATATGTTGCCGCAATTTCCCCTCATCCCCCCTGATTGCCCGCCCGACGAACGCCCCTTTTCAAGTCATATGGAGACTTGGCACCTTTTTTCGGTATCTTCTCCGACCGTCGCCAACCGTTCCCCAGAAAGAGCCTGCTCCATGAGCCGTACCGCAATCCGGGCCGTCGTCTTCTGCCTTGCCACCCTTTGCTCGGCCGCCACCTTCGCCAAGGTGGAAGTCCAGCCCGTCCAGAACACCAAGGCGGGCCGGATACTCGCCGTGCAGGTTTCGGAAGACATCGCCCCCGGTGACTACGAAGCGCTGATGAAGGGCCTGCGTGCCAACCCCGGCAAGTTCGACCGCAAGCTTGCGCTGCTGGACAGCATCGGCGGCAGCGTCACCGAAGCCATCCGCATGGGCCGGTTGCTGCGGGAAACCGGATTCGACGTGATGGTGCCCACCGACGGTGTGTGCCAGGGGACTTGCGTCTACCTGCTGGCCGCCGGTCGCACCAGGACCGTACGCGGCTACGTGGGCCTGCACCGCCCCTACTTCCCCCACGGCGACTCCGCCCTCGCAGCCCCCACCGGCGTCGGCTACAGCCCGACCGCCTACCTCAGGGACATGAACGTCCCCCTGAGCCTGCTGGACGAGATGAACAGCATCGAGCCGACGCGCATGCGCGTGCTGACCAAGGATGAGCTGGCGAAGTATCGGTTGAATTGAGGCGGGCCAATCCGCCAGGCGTTGGGTTTCGCTTCGCTCGCGGAACGCCGCCCGACTCAATCTACGCCCTCGTGACGTGCTTCAGCCCCTCCCTACCAACACCTCCACCAGCCGGCGCGCCATTGGCGACACCAGCAGCACCACGGGAAAGGCGACCAGCCAGGCCATGAGCCAGGCACCGAGCCAGAGCGCGGGAAAGTCCGGCACCGGCCCGGCGGCGCGCCAGGTGGAGATGCCGGACACCAGCAGGGACATGAGCCCGGAAAGGATCAGGCCGAACAGCAGCGGGGCGAAACGGCGGGGAATCATGACACTGCCTCCACGTTCAGCCGGTGAAGGGCCTCGGCGACGTTCCGGCCGAACATTCTTGCGGTCTTCACATCTCCCGGCGCGAACTGGTCGGCTGGTGCCGAGTGACTGGACTGGGCCATGAGACCCGACCAGGAACCCAGTCGGTTGGCAGCTTCTTGGTAAGGAACACCCGCGTGCTGCTCTGGCAGGATGGGATTGCCCACCCAAAGCATGCCGTGCTGCATGGAGAAGACGAACAGCGCCATCAAGGTCGACTGTTTATCGCCTGCCGCCAGTGACGACACGGTGAAGCCGGCTGCCAGGCGCCCTTTCAGTTTCTGGGCACGCCAAAGCGGCCCTGTGGCATCCATGAACGTCTTGAAGACCCCGGAAACGCCGCCGAAATAGGTGGGCGAGCCCAGGACGAATCCATCGAATTGCAACAGTTGATCAGGCGCCGTGGCGAGGTCGTCCGCCCTGAGCAGGTGGACTTCGGTATTGGTCATGTCCTGGGCGCCTTCGCAGATCTGCCGGGCAATGTGTTCAGTGTGCCCATGGGCGCTGTGGTAGATGACGGCAAGTTTTTTCATGAAGTGCGGCTCCACGTGATGGGGTGACGAGGGTGGAAATCAGCGGACGATCCCGTCCACCAGGATGGCGGCGAGGAACATCCCCAGGCCGAAGACGCTGTGGTTGGCGAGGCTGCGCAGGCAGTTCTTCAGTGGCGTTGGCGTTTTGCTTGCGAAGAAGCCCGCACCCATGGCCGGCTGCATCACCAGCAACGGCGCGACGACCGTACCCATGCCCACCAGTACGGCAGGCAGCAGGGTCGGGTTGGCCGCCCAGTCGGTTCCGGCCAGCATCACCAGCAAGCTCGCGAATCCGATGCCGATGGCGTAATGGGTACCCCAGCCCAATGCCAGCTCACCAGGAATGGGTTCTGCCTTGGCAATGGCATCGTGAGCGATGCGGCCCTGTAGCAGGTGGCCAACCCAGCGCCCGATGAAGGCGAAGTTGAGCGATGGAACGCCCAGGCGCTTGAGAAAGAGCAGCCAGATGTCCATGACGGCGGTGGCGCCGATTCCTATGCAGACCACCTTGATGATGTCGTTCATGTGAGCCCCTTGTTCGTTGACGACGGGAAGTGTCGAGCTCACTCTGCAAGTTGAAGTCAACTTCAAGTCAAGGGGCTACAGATGGACATTGCCGAGGTCGCCCGACGCACGGGACTCCCCTCCTCCACGCTGCGCTACTACGAAAAGAAGGGGCTGATCACATCCCTCAGCCAACAAGGGACCAGGCGCTGGTTCGCGCCCGGCATCCTTGACCAGCTGGCACTGATCTCCCTCGGGCAGGCGGCCGGCTTATCCCTGGATGAGATCCGCTCAATGTTCTCGCCCAACGGCGAACCGAACATCGACCGTGAGCTGCTGGCGGCCAAGGCCGATGAGATCGATGCCCTGGTCAAGCGTCTGAAAGCCATGAGCGATGGCCTGCGCCATGCGGCCGCCTGCCCCGCCCCGAGCCATTCGGAGTGCCCGACCTTCAAGCGGCTGCTGAAGGCAGCATCGAGCGGCGCCATCGAGCGGCGCTGGAGCAAGACGGCTCCCAAGCCGAAGAGCAAGGCGTAGTGGCGAGCAGTGAAGGCCGTGCCCGGCCCTCACTGTGCGGCGCGAGAGACTAGCGCAGCTGTAGCGCCAGGATCTGTTCGGTGCTGAGGATGTCGCCGAAGGTGTCGTCGATGCTCGCCAGCGCAGCGCGGTGCAGGGCGGCGTGATCGACGCCATCGCCGCTGTCCAGGTCGCGGGTGGCGCAGGCGTCGCCAGCCACCAGCACCGAGTACCCCAGGGGCACCGCATCGCGTGCTGCGCCCGCCACGCAGGCATGGGTCATCAAGCCGGCGATGATCAGCGTATCGACGCCCGCATCACGCAACTGTTGATCGAGATCGGTGGTCGGGAACACGCTGACCGAAGTCTTGCGCACCACCCGGTGCTGCGCTGCGGGCTGCAGATCACGATGGAAGGCGCCACTGGCACTGTCTTCGGCAAAGATCGGGCTGCCCGCCGGGGTCACATGCTGGACGTGGAATACCGGAATGCCCGACTGGTCGGCGTGCTCAGCGAGGCGCCGGGCATTGCGCAGGGCGCGCTCGCCGTCCGGCAGCGGCATGCGGCCGGTGAAGTACTCGTTCTGGAAGTCGATCAGCAGCAACGCGCTGCGCGTCGGGTCGATGGACTCGGGCGCGGCGGCGCCGGTCAGGTTGCGAATGGTTGGGTGACTCATGGTTTTGCCTCACTCGTCTGTATGCTTCAACGCTCTTTCCCGGCCATTGCCGGAAAGTGGTGAAAGCTTCCGGCAGCAACGCATTGGCCGAAAGCACGCCGGAAGCCAACAAGTGATCGTTTTGGGCCAAATCAATGACTGCCGGGAACTCAATGGAAGAGCACACCATCGCGGTGATCGCGTTCGACGGGATCAGTTCGTTTCATCTCTCGGTGCCCTGCATCGTCTTCGGCGACAACCTCGCCCGACTGGGCGTGGCCCGCTATCGCCTGCTGATCTGCGGTGAGCGAACCGGCCTTGTGCCGACTCTGTCCGGGTTCGATGTGGCCGTGCAACACGACCTGTCGGCGCTGGCTCAAGCCGATACCGTGATCATTCCTGCCTGGCGCGACCCCGATGAGCGGCCGCCGGAAGCCCTCCTCGAGGCCCTGCGCATGGCGCACCAGCGCGGCGCGCGCATCGTGGGCCTGTGCCTGGGCGCCTTCGTGCTGGCCGAGGCAGGCTTGCTCGATGGACGCACGGCTTCCACCCACTGGGTATGGGGCAGCGACTTCGCCCGCAAGTACCCCAATGTGCAACTGGACCAGAAGGCGCTGTTCCACAACGACGGCGACATCCTCACCTCGGCAGGAACCGCTGCGGCCATTGACTGTTGCCTGCACCTGCTGCGCCAGGACCACGGCGCCGAAGTGGCCAACAACGTGGCACGACGCCTGGTGGTCGCCCCCTGCCGCAACGGCGACCAGGCGCAGTACATCGAGCAGCCGCTGCCCAAGCCCACTGGCAACGACCTGCTGAGCAAGGCCCTGGACTGGGCGATCGAACACCTCGATCAGCCCCTGGGACTGGACCAACTGGCCAGTCGCGCAGGATTGAGCCGACGCAACTTTACCCGGCGCTTCAAGGCCAGGACCGGCGCCACGCTGACCCAATGGCTCCTCGGCCATCGCCTGTCCGCGGCGCAGCGCCTGCTGGAAACCAGTGACAAGCCGATGGAGCACATCGCCGATATCGTTGGTTTCGGCTCTACCGTGTCGCTGCGTCGGCATTTCACAGCAGCCTTCTCGATCTCCCCGTCTGCCTACCGCAAGCAGTTCCGCCGGGCATGAGCCTGGGAGAGTTACGTTGCCCCAGGCGAATGTGCCGCCTATGCCTGCGTTAGCTGGTTCCGCGATGAAGGGAACCCTCTGACACAGGCCGTACAGGCTGTCGCACTAACCTGCTCCCCTCACCCCGGCCCCTGCCCTGCGCGCCAGCGAGCAGCACTGCCCCCTCGTCAGACGGATTGGCGGAGGTAGCGCTTCTGCGCTGCAGTTAGATCGGGAGGAAGGCGCAAACCTGCACGGAGATTGTCATGGCCATCCAACTCGACCACCTGATGGTGCCGGCGCGCGACAAACTGCGCTCAGCAAGACTCCTTGCTGAACTGCTCGATGTGCCCTGGTCGGAAACCGGCATCGGTCCGTTCGTGCCGGTCTATGTCAACGACGGGCTGACGCTGGACTTCGATGAATGGGGTGAGCCGTTTCCGCTGATCCACTTCTGCTTCCGAGTGAGCCCGAAAGAATTCGAGGCGATCCTGGGGCGTATCAAGGCGGCGGGCATCGCCTATCGCAGCGCTGTTCACGGACCGATCGACCACAGGGTGGACGAGGAACATGGCGGCTCCATCGTCTACTGGAACGAGCCGGACGGGCATCAGTGGGAAATGCTGACAGAGAGTTATGCGCGGCAGCCTTGAGGCGTTTGTTGCAGGGGCGAATTCATTCGCCAAGCAGACTGCAGGTCTGCCCCTCAATTCATGGATGCGTCGCTGCAAAAGAGCCGCTTGACCTTGAAGTAACTACAGGGTGTTCACTGCGTCCACTATCCCTCCGCAGGAACGCCCACCATGAAAACCGAGCTACGCATCGCCATCGACCAGGCCTTCCAGCTAGCCAGTCAGGCCCTCGATGCCGGCGATCCTCAGCGCGCCTGGCCCTGGCTCGAACGCGCGCACATCCTCACGCAGCGCCTGCCACTGGCACACACTCGCAGTCATTGGTGGATGCTGCGTGCCGGCTGGCAACAACGGGATTACCGGGAAGTGCTCGGCCAGGCCCTGCGCATGCCGGCCGCCCTGCTCTTCTCGCGAATCTGGGTGCCGCTGGGGAACACCGGCAGGGCCAGGGTCAGTGCGTTCAAGCCAATGTCCATGGCCGAGGAGCTTCGCCAACTCCTCGGCTGAAGCTTTAGGCGGCGTGCTCCGCCACCTTGAAGCTCAGGCACACGCTGGTGCCTTCGTTCTCGCGACTGGTCAGGCTGGCCTTGCCGCCAAAGCGCTCCATGATCTGCTTGACCATGATCAGGCCGATGCCCAGGCCGCCCTGCTTGGTGGTGTAGAAGGACTTGAAGGCCATCATTTCCTGCTGCCGCGACATGCCCTTGCCGGTGTCCTTGATCGTCAGATGCAGCCACTCCCCGCTGGTGTCAGGTGTCGCGGTGACGCTGAGGCGGCCGCCATTGGGCATTGCCTCGATGGCGTTGGCGACCACGCTGTTGAGCACCTGGGCGAGCAGCAGCTGATGACTGACCACCCGAGGGGTGGCGATATCGCTGAATTCGACTTCGATGGCCGACTTCGACAGCTGGTGGTCGAAGTTACCGAGTGTCGTGTGCACAACTTCCATCGGATCCACCTGCTCCGAATCGCCCTGCAGCGGGCGCAGGCAAAGCAGCAGGTCGCGCACCCAGGCAGACATGCGGTCGACCTGGGTGATGATGTCGTCGACGCATTTGCGCGCCTGTGGCCCTTCCATCTCCTGGGCCAGCTCGGCACTTGAGCGAATGGACGCCAACGGATTGCGTAGGCTGTGCGCGACAGCCGATGACATCTCCCCCAGCCCCACGTAGGTACTATTGGCCACCAGTTGCGCCTGTTGCGCCGCGAGAAGCAGCGAGGCACGCCGCACGATCCAGTACAGCCCGAAATACATCAGCAGGCCGCCGATGGCGGTGGCCAGCCAGATCATCCGGTAACCACGATTGACGCGGTCGATCAGGTCCACCGGCTCCTTGTAGATTTCCACCATGGCCTTTACCTCGCCATCGGCGTCGGTGAGCGGGATGTAGTTCTCAATGAAGAACATCTTCGGCGGGCGCAGGAACTTCTGCTCCACCCTGCCTTCTTCCACATCCTGGTACTCGGCGGAAATGCGGCCGCCAGACTGGAATGCCTCGTCGAGCGCATCGTCATCCTCGATGCGCTGCCCCACCAGGTCAGGATTGGTGGACCAGATCACCGTACGATCGGGGGAGAAGATGGTGGCCAGCAGAGAATCCGGCACATGGGACAGGTGATCGAGGAATTCAGAACGGGCGCGTTCGCGGCTCTGCGCAGTGCTGTGGGTGAGCATGCCGTAGTGATGGGGCACCAGCACATCGCCCATTTCCATGCCTTCCAAACCGTGGTGGCGCATCTCCCCGAGTGCCAGGGTCTGGATGAATTGCGCCGAGAGCATGGCGTCGCGCTCCAGACTCTCGCTCACCAGGAACCGCGTTGAAACGGTGCCGATACCGATGGCCACCGTGCCGATGATCACCAGGCTGACCAGCGAGAACCAGCGCAGGAGATTGAACTGTCCGTCTGGTGCAACCGCCCCGCTCCCGGCTCCCCAAATCCGCCTTCCCAGCATTGCCGCCACGTCCATCTGGAGTCCCCCAACTCGAACATTCCAGACTTATAGCAGCCCCGAGCATTGCCGTTGAGTCCAGGCGCTACTAGTTTCAATCGCTGCACAGCCAAAGCCAGGGAGGGAAAAGACGATGCCGACCATGGACTACTCATCCAGAAAGCAGAGCCTGCAGGATGTCCAGCGCGCACTGATCAAGCGAATGCTCTGGTCCCAGGAAATCCACAACAACATCACCGACGAAGTAAACAAGCTGACAGGCGTCTGTGACGACCTCGAGCGCTGGTACACCAACGGCAACTCGAACGCGACCATCGCTGTCGGCTATCTGCCCGGGCACCTCATGATCGCCACCCAGGGCTTCACCTTCACCCGGCACCTGGCGGATATTCAGGACGAAGTCATGCAGTACTACGACTTCGATCCGTCCAGGGATGTGGTGCATTTCATCACCAATACCTCACTCGGGCTGGGCAACCTCACCGGTCTGCATGCCGAAATGATGATCGTCCGCTTCCTGGTGGTGGAGCAGCACATTTCCAAGCACGCCCTGAGCGACCGGAACCTGACCATCGCCACGTCGACGTCCAAGGGCTGCTGCCCCAACTGCGCCGGCTGGTTGAACATGTACCGCATTCCCCACACCGTGCGGCGCGACAATCTCTCCGGGTTGTGGCGCAATCCAGTGACCCTGAACCAGTACATGCACAGTACCGTCGATCCGTTCACCCACGATCCGCAGGTCAGGTACGCCGGTCACGCCAATCAAGCGGCGGAGATCAACAGGTACGGGCAGGTGCTGCGAGCCCCGACCGGTCCGTTCAATCAGAAGACCTACAACGTCCCCGTCACGGTTCCGCAGTCGAATGCGGAGCTGAACATGATCCTGAATGTGGGCGGCCTGCTGAATCCCGACGACTACGACTGACTGTTCCCATGGCTGAGTGCGACAGTCCTGGCGCGCCGCCCCGACTGATCCGACCAAGGGTCGGAATTCGAGAACCAGGTGCAGAACTGACTGATTCACAGCTACCGCGATCCGCGGACGCCAGGCATCCCGGACAAATGGCGTTACATCTAGCCCATTTCCCCGACGGAAAGCCGACGCACTTTTTCTGGCATGAACTAACGTGAAACTGTCCCCTTGCAGAGGACAACTGGAGTCGCCACGGTCGCCACCTCCCCCCGTAAGTTGACCGCACCGTGGCGGCCTTTTTTTGTTCAGGAGAAGGCGACTCCAGTCGCGATCACGGGCGTGCCCTACCCTCGTTTCAGTGCCTGCAAGGTGTAGCTAAGTGGCAAGCGCCAGCGATCCTTATCCAACCGCCACTCGCCTGCCTCGTCCACCCGCATCCGTCCCGGTAGCGCCTCCCAGGGCACGCTGTCATGTTCTTCAAGGGCGGTGATCTGCAGGCCATGCCTGAGCAGGGCGGAAATGATCTCGCCCAGCCCGTGGTTCCACTCATGGGTGCGGGTGGCGGTCAGCGCCGCATCGATTTCCACGTAAGTGCTGTCGTCGTCCCAGACCATCGGCTCAAGACGTTCGAAGTAGGGATACTCGATCACCAGGCCATCCTCGCGCGCCTCATTGACCGCCCAGAGCACCGGATGCCCTTCGCGGATGAACAGACGTCCGCCCGGTTTCAACAGGGCGGCCACGACGCGGGCCCAATCGTCGATGCGCGGCAACCAGCACAGCGCGCCGATGCCGGTGTAGACGAAGTCGAATGCACCGACCGGCAGCACCTGATCGGCGGCATAAACATCCGATTCGACGAAGCCGATCTCCGCGCCGCAGCGCCCGGCCAACAAGCGGCCCTGTTCCAGGGACGCGGGCGAGAAATCGAGGCCGGTCATCCGTGCGCCAAGCCGCGCAAGGGAAAGCGTGTCTGTGCCGATATGGCATTGCAGATGCACGCCACGCAGCCCGGCGATATCGCCCAGGCGCGGCAGGTCGAAACGCACCACATCCGAGAGGTGCGCGGGATCGTTGACGAACGACTCGGTACCGTAGCCACTGGAGGCTGCGTGCAAGGGCGCGCGCTGGTCCCAGTTGGCCTTGTTCAGACGGAGGTAATCGGCCATGGGGCAGAACTCCTTTCTTCCCGGTAAAGGTCGAAACGCTAACCCTGTGCCAAAACGCCGTCTACCAGTTCTGCACGAGCAATTGGATGCCCGTCACCAATAGTCCGGCCCAGGCGATGCGGTAGAACCAGGTGTGGTTGACGCGGCCCTGCAGCCAAATGCCCAGCCACACGCCAGCCACCACGATTGGCGCCAGGGCCAGGCTGGCAGTCAGGCTGGTGGTGGTGAACTGCCCGAGCAACGCATAGGGCACCAGCTTGATGGCGTTGGTCAGCAGGAAGAAGCAGTTCACCGTGGCGACGTAGCGCACTTTGTCCATCTGCTGCGGCAGCAGGTACATCATGATCGGCGGGCCACCGGCGTGGGCAACGAAGCTGGTGAAGCCAGCAATCCCCGACAGCAAGGTGCCCTTGACCACCTTCGGCGTGCTGGGCGACTGGGTCGCGGCTGCGTTCAATACGTTGAGCAGGAAGAAGACGATGGCAATGCCGCCGATCATCAGGCCGAGCAGCCGCTCGCTGAGCAGGCCGAAGCTCAGGGTGCCGGCCAGCACGCCCAGCAGCGCACCAGGCAGCATGATCTTCAGGTTGTGCAGGTCCCACTTTCCGTAGAAACGGCGCAGGCCAGTGATATCCGCCATGCAGAGGATCGGCAACATGATCGCCGCCGCTTGGGTCGGCGGCATCATCAGCGCCAGCAACGGCACCGCGATACCACCCAGTGCGCCGCCGAAGCCGCCTTTCGAGATGCCCGTCAGCAGGACAGCGGGAATACCCAGGAGAAACAGCTCGGCGAATGACATCGGGGACGGCCTGCATGAATGAGAAACATGAAGCGCAGCATTATGGCGGGCAATTCAGCCGACGCCGACGCCGACTTGTGTGAAGCGGGCGATGAACGAACGCCCTCACTTTTCGCGAGCAACGCTCGCTCCTGCCAGAACCTCAGCGCGTCCTGCGCCCCTTGATTCAATCGCACGCGACCGTTCATCCAGAAACACACCTCACTCCTATTGACGTCATCCGGTTAGTGCGTGAGTATTCATACATCGCATCCGATTTGATCTTATGCGAGCAACAAGTTTGCACCCTGGCTTCAAGCACACCAGACACTGAGGAACTCCCCCATGAGCAAGATCGAAAAAGTACTGTTCACCGGCAAGACCCACACCACCGTAGCCCACCGTGAAGGCGCTCCGCGCAATGACCACGGTCGCCTGGATATCAAGCTCTCGGCCCCCCGTGGTGGCAGCGCGGATTCGGCAATTCAGTTCGATGCCACCCAGCCTCATCCCACCGCGGAACAACTGTTTGCCGGTGCCTGGTCGGCCTGTTACATCGCCGCCATCGGCCTCGTGGCCCAGCAGCGGAAAGTGGAGCTGCCAAAAGACCTGGCAGTGGAGATCGAAGTGGATCTGGGCATGACCGGCAACGCCTATTTCATCCAGGCGCGCTTCAACGTCACCGCTCCGGGCTTGCCGTACGAAGTCGCCGAGGCCATCGCCAAGGAAGCACACGAGATCTGCCCGTACTCCAAGGCTACCCACGGCAACATCGACGTTGCACTGAATGTGGTCGTGGATTGACGCCCCAGCCGCCGGGCTTGTAGCCCGCGCAAAAAAGAACGCCCCGGTCGAAATCCGGGGCGTTTTCATTTGCCAATCATTGCTCCGTGGCTCAACCAGCCTTGCGACCCTCCGCTGCCTCGAAGATAGAGAGAAGATCCCGCAGCGTACTTTCCAGGTACTGCCCCGCCCGATAGTCCGGCTTCATCGCCTCACCACCAGCGATTACCTCCTGCGGCCGTTCGACGAATCGGCCGACCAGCTGGAAATCCGCATCCAGCACCGCCACCAGAGGAATCGGGACTCGATCCAGTTCCAGGCGCTCGAGCAGATCGTCTTCGGCACGCCCCTTGGTGATGATCGCCAGGTCGATACTCGACTGGGCGCGCTGCAGGTAATCCATGACCGTGACGTTGATCTGGCAGTCCGGGCACCACATTTCTCCGGCCACCAGCAGGTGATAGCGGCCCTGGACGGCTTGCAGGCGTTGCCGGGTGGCTACGCCAATGGCGTCTGGCTCAGCCAGCTTGTCTTGCACGGTCTGCACCGCAGCGACTTCCGCCGGCAGTCCGTGGCCGACGAAGGCCTCGAAGCGTTCACCGATGGAGAAGAGTTCTTCGTAGGAGGCCATGGGGGTTCCTCGATGAAGGGAATGGACGCGACCGGAACCGGCGATGACAGGCCGGCTCAGCCCTGGCTCTGGCGCAACTGAGTAAAAAGGGCCTCGACCTTTTCACGAGCCCAGGGCGTCTTGCGCAGGAAGGCAAGGCTGGACTTGATGCTGGGATCGTTCTTGAAACAACGGATATCGACCCGGCTGGCCAGGCCATCCCAGCCATAATGGGCCACCAGTTCGTTGAGGAGCTTTTCCAGCGTGATGCCATGTAGCGGGTCGTTCGAAGTCTTGGTCATGGCCTGCCCTGGGCGGTGATCGTGAAGAAAGCCGGCAGCTTAGAGCAGCTGCCGGAACAAGGCCACAGCGCTTAGCTGGCGTCGAGCCGGAGCTCCAGGATTTCATCCCCGAGGTCATCCAGCTCCCCCGTAGGAACCCAGCCCAGATAACGATAGAAACCATGAGACCGAACGCCCGGATCGGCTGAGCAGCCAAGGAACAGTCGGTTGAAGCCCACGGCCTTGAAATCCTCGACCACCCGTTGCAAGAGCGCCTTCCCTATTCCCTCCCCTTCGTACTCGGGCAAGAGCGCCAGCACGATGATTTCGCCACTGTCCCGATCACCAAAGCAGTAGCCGACCACGGCACCGTTTTCGCAACAGACATGGCCCGGAGAGCTGCCGACCTCGATGCCCGCGCTCCCGGTCTCGACAGTAATTCCAAGTGCCCGCAATTCTCGCTCGGAAAAAGCGTTCACGCGTGTGCGCCCGCGAATGTCGATGCACGCCGGCGCATCGCCGGGAACTACCTTGCGGTAGGTTCTGCCGCCTGTTCATTCGTTGAATTGGCAATCGAGCCGCGCCCGCCGCGATTGCTTCCCAAGCCTTTGAACTGATGGAGGGCTGCGTCAACTCTCCGCAACGGGGCCGTGTGGTCGTTCCCCGACTCACGCGCGAACGCGTGTATCCGGGCAATTGCCTTCGGGCTCGGCTGCCGTGACCCAAGCCGGTGCCAATCACTCACTCCTTTCAGTATTCCGTCCCCTCGCCTTTTCGCCTACGGCGCTGCGCGGCCACCTCTGAGTGGTCGCGCCGTCCTTCACTCCAGCGGCTTCTGACATTTCCTATTTACCCGATTCAGCCCCGCCTTCGAACCTATGACCGGGCGCTTTTCTAGAACCGGTCTACCGGCAAGCCGGCGCCATCCACCATCAACGTAGATGTGCGCCCCGCTTGCGTTGGGCGCCTCGTAGAGAGGGAACTCAGTGGCTATCGGATTTTTCATTCGTCGTGGCGACAAGACCACCTGTGGCGGAGTGGTGCTGGAAGGACACCCGAGCTTCTGCCTGCATGGCGTCCCACTCGCGCGCGAGGGGGACCAAGTGACCTGCGGCAAGGACGGCAAGCCATACGTGATCGCCGGCGGCATCCATCACTTCATGACGGGCGCCCGTGCGGCTGGCACCCTGGACAGTTTCAGCACCTGCCCATGCCGGGCCCAGCTGATCCACTCGTTGCCAAGCGCTACCTACCGCTCCGATGGTGCCCCCTCCGGACCAGCGGATATCCCCTCGCCTGCTGTAGCGGCCATGCCGCTCTCCTCTGTCCAGCCAGAGGCCACCCCCAAGCCGGTCACGAACAGCCTGCTGGAAGAGGAGGAGGAAGAAGAGGAACTGGAGGACACCGGCATTGTGCTGCGTCTCGGGCTGTTCTTCGACGGCACCGGCAACAACCAGGCCAACAGCGCAGCGACGGCTGGCTGCCATGCAGTCAACCTGGGCATGTCGGCGGAAGTGGGCGAAGACATCCGCCAGTACTGCGCCAACTACGGCTATGACGGCCAGGGCAACACGCCGGACAACAGCTACGGCAATGAAGTCAGCAATGTGGCGCGGCTCTATGGCCTCTATTATCCGGACCAAACCGAGGAACAGCTGCCGCGAGGAGCCGAAGAGGTCTATCTCAAGGTTTACCTCGAAGGCATCGGCACCCGCAGCGGCCTGGGCGACTCTGTTTACAGTCAGGGGAGCGGCAAGGGGGAACCGGTGTGGTGGCGAGGGTCGAACAGATGCCTGCACTGGCTCTGAAGCAGTTGCGGTTGCTACAAGATGCTAATCCTGGCCTCAAGGTTCGTCGGATCGAGGTCGACCTGTTCGGCTTCAACCGGGGGGCGGCAGCGGCAAGACACTGTGCCAATGACTTGCTCATGGGGCCAAACAGCCTACTGGCCCGCTCATTACCCGTCGGCTCGCCCTTACTGGCGACCGGGTTCGCCTGGCGCCATCGGAGTGACTTTGTCCTCAACTTCATCGGGCTGTTCGACACCGTGGCTGGCATCGTCTCGCTGCGTGACGGCGACTTCAGTCCACACAATGCCGACAACCCTGGGCTCCGCCTGCGGCTTGCACCGGGCATGGCCCGCAAGGTGGTTCACCTGGTGGCCCGCGATGAGTACCGCCACAACTTCTCCCTGACCCAGGCCGAGCAGGACATCGAACTCCCCGGCAGCCATTCGGATATCGGCGGCGGTTATCTGCCCCTGGCGAGGGAGAAGCTGCTGCTGAGCAAGCCTGACAGCAGTTTCGAAATCGATCGACTGGCCAACGAACGCAGTGCCGCGTACACGCGCACCAAACTGCACTTCAGCCATGAATCACGCCACTGGCGCGCCTATGTACCGCCCGAAGGACTCGACATCGTCACCTGGTCGGTACAGACCAAGCGCCGGGCGCGGGACACCCAGGCCGAAAAACGGGTGTACGCCGCAATCTCCAGCGAGCGCCATGTACGCGGCGAGCTATCGCTGGTGTACCTGCGCATCATGCGTGACTTGGCGGTACGCGCCGGGGTGGCATTCGACCCGATTGACCCGAACGACAGGCGCACGGCATTGCCCACCGAGCTGCAACCTATCGCCGCCAAGCTACAGGCCTTTGCCTTGCGGGAAGCGTACACGCCGCTGACCGCTGAGGAAGACGCCCTGCTGCACCGCCGCTACATCCACCTCTCGGCCCACTGGAATGCCGCCAAGGGCTGGAACAACAGCGCCCTGGATGTCGTATTCATCAACCGCCCCGCCGAGGGCATGCAGCGCAGGGAGCACCCCAATGAATAAGCTCAGGACCCTTGTGTCGCTGGGATTGTTGCTCTGGCTGGTCGGCTGCGCCAATGGCACCCACCGGCTACCCTACGATTCCTGGAGGCTGGGCTTCGGCACCCCAAATTACATGGAGGTCTGGATCGAGACCGCCGATGCGGTGGACGTGCGTGATCGTGTCTTTCGCAGCGCCATGAGTGGTATTGCCTCGACCCAGAGTCCGAAAAACCTCAGAAGCGATCCACGAGGTTGGCCAGAGCAGCCGGGGGCCGGCGCGGGCAAACAGGTACTGGGCGCCGACCTTCCACGCCTGCTCTATGTGCGCTGGCAGTCGCTGGCCGAGCCGCAGACCTATGAGGCCTATATAGTCATTCCCGAAGCCACCCGGGAAGCAATGGTGAAGTCGGAGTTGGGCTATTGCGCGGCTAGGGGCCAGTGGCGCGAGGACTATCGCAAGATGCTGACTGTCGGCCTCGCCCCCGGCGGAATTGCCAAGGTCTGGCTCTTGGGGCCCTGTCTCTCCGCTATCGATGTGACACGAGTGCAGGGCACTGTCGTGAAAGTGGGCCCCTATGATGGTACGTCAGGGGGACAACATAGGCCTTTGTCTGACACATCCAAATCCTATATCGAGAAGCACGGGATTCCCTATGGTTCCTGGTAAGCCCGAGCGGAAAGTATCAACCGCTCCCTGCACAAGGCTACAGCGCGTCTCGTGGGAAAGATTCTCCCCTGGGGGGGGGCGGGCTTAACGATTTCATCGCCACGGTCATCCAGCGCCCTCTTGGGAGCCCAGCCAAGATCGCGATAGAAGCCCAAGGATCGAGCGACTGGATTTGCGGAGCAGCCTGAAAATAGCAGACTGAGGCCATCCGCCCTGAGATCCTCGAACATCCCCTGCACTCGCCGAGCTGTCGGTAGCGTCTATGCTTGCTCTCCCGTACAACCTGAGGACGAGAGGGCTCCACGGATGGCGACGTTCAATTTTCGAGCGCACGACGGGCTCACCAGCGGCCATGCGGCAGGCGTGATTCGCGACGTAGCTAACCTGGTGGCGCAGGCTGCAGTGGGGGTTGGCTGGAATCAGTTGGGGGCAGCTCCCCAAGGATTCACGATGACCAACGTCAACGGCCGGATGCTGCCAATCCACACCCGTACCGGCATTCGCTTCAAGGCCGGATTCTGCATGTATCAGACGGCGGGCTCGCAGAAATGGGAGGGACATGCCACCACCGCCGATTACCGTCTCGATCTGCAGAGTATCGACAATGGCTGGGCAAACTGGGCGATACAAACCAACGGGGCGAACAGCAAGACCGTTGCAACCTGCCTGATGGAGGTGGACAAGGCGTTCTCCCAAGGTCAGCTGATGCACGGACTCAAGCAGAGTGCCATCCACAACCGGTTATACGAGCTGACCCAGTAGCCACGACCACGGAAAAGTCACGAATCACAGGGAGGAAACGTCATGGACATCGGGCAACGCGAAGCTTTACTCGGAACCTTGCAAGCGCGCTTCGAAGCGAACATGGGGCGACACCAGGAAATCAATTGGCCCGCGGTGCGGGCCAGATTGGAATGCCAGCCGGAAAAACTGCACGCCTTGGCCGAGATGGAACGAACGGGTGGCGAGCCGGATGTGGTGTTTCACCTTCGGGAAAGCGATGCCTACGTCTTCGTCGACTGCTCCGCGGAAAGCCCTATCGGACGCAGAAGCCTGTGTTATGACCGGGAGAGTCTGGATTCCAGAAAGGAGAACAAGCCTACCGGCTGCGCCATGGACATGGCCGCCGCCATGGGCATCGAGATCCTGACGGAGCAACAGTATCGGGCTTTGCAGGAGCTGGGATGTTTCGATAGCAAGACCTCCAGCTGGATACAGACACCTGCCGCCATCCGCAAGCTCGGCGGCGCCCTCTTCTGCGACCGTCGCTACGACTGCGTGTTTGTCTATCACAACGGTGCGCAGTCCTATTACGCGGCCAGGGGGTTCCGTGGTGCGTTAAGTATTCCGCGTTCGGCCTCGCGCTGATCGGAAGCGCCCGACTCAAGGGGGAACAGGGTCGCCACGCGAACTGCTCGCATTGCTCCGCAAGGTGCACGCACAGGCCCGAGCCAGTCTGGTCAATCCATCGCCAGCATCAGGAACAGCCCGATCATCAGCAGCATCGAGGCGCTCAACGCGGTGCCGGTGCGCACATGGTTCCAGTGCGTCCATTGCACGACGAAGGTACGCCAAGGCGCGACCGATTCCGGGTTTTCCGCATCCAGCTTCGCCAAGGCGTTGTTGCGCGGCACATTGCAGAACAGCGTCACACCGAAGTTGCCCAGCAGATACAGCAGGCTACCGGTGAGCAGGAAGAAGGTGCCAGACACCTCCCAATGCACGAAGGCGTAGAGCACAAGCAGCGCACAGGCCGCCGTGGTGCCCAGGAAGGCGCCGAGGAAGATGCGGTTCATCACCGTGATATTGATGGCCTGCATGGCGGCAATGCCGGCTTCCGGCGCTATGCGCTCCAGCGCCCGCATGACGAAGTTTGAGAAGGCGAAGAACAACCCGCCCATGAGGCCGCAGGCGATGCTGGTGAAGAACGCGAGCAAGAAGGCCAGGTCATCGATGAAGGGCATGGTCTGTCTCTCCGGACTCCTTTCATTCACGGCGGTTTCCCGGAGCCCTTCCCGGGCGTCATCGGGCCTTGAAGCTTCGACCCGACTCGGGTGCCTTGGGCGGCATGACGCCCTGCAGGCCACTTCCAGATGTATCTGGAATCGATAAAGGCATAGTCCAGCAACGACGGGATGACCAGTTTCCGCCCACTCGTCGCCCATCTGGCTGAACCGCTCCACCCCATGCATGCTGATGAATGCCGGGAACCGCCGCCGTCCGGTCGCAACTGCAACCTACGAGGACACGAGTATGGTTGAAGAGAACGAATCGAACCGGCATTTGCGCGAAGTTCGCCAGTCGCCGATCTTCCGCTGGGCCCAGGGGCTGCAATGGTTCGGGGTCGTGATGTTCCTGCTGGCCGTTGGCCTGGCGATGTTCACCGAGGTCACATCCACCCCGGGTGGCGTCATCCTGGTTGCGGTGTTTGGCATGCTCGGCCTGCTGTCTCTGGTACCCGCGCGCTTCATCCTCACCGTGTACTTGATGAGCCCGGCGAAGAAGGCCGAAAAGAACCAGGCGCGCAGCTGACCGCTCGTCCCGGCACCTGAACGCGACGAGCCACTGACCGGTCAAGGTTCAAACCAACACGGGAGGATTCGCACCATGGATAACCAATGGCAGATCAACGGCCCGGCGTACGAACAGAACGTGCATGGACTGGAGCGGGCCGGGTCCATAGTCGGTGGCCTGTTGATGGCCAGGCACGGTTTTCACCGCGGTGGCGTGCTGGGCGTCTGGGATATCGGGGTCGGCGCCGCACTTTTGCTGCGCGGGCTGACCGGCCACTGCTATGTCAAGGAAGTGCTGCACGACCGTCGTGAGGCACTGCACCAACTCCGCATCGACCTGCAGCGTTTACAGAGAGCGGCCGACAAATTGACGAAGGAAGGTCCCGGCAAGGCGCCCCAGGCCTGAGCAGTGGCTGGGCTCAGCGCATGGCCTTGCAGGTCAGTTGGGTGCCGTACCAGTCCACCCTGGCTTCACCCTGGTGTTCCCAGAAGTCCACGCCGTCATTGCCGTAGCGGGCGCCGCTGGCAGTTCGTTGACTGATGGCGATGACCTGGTCGCCGCCGTAGGTGAGGACAGCGGCGTTGGGCTCGACGTTGTTGTAGAAGCTCGCGGCAAAGGGCTTGCTGTTGTCACCGCAGGCGAACTCCACCGCCTTCGGCGCCGTCACCGCGCCGGACTGGATCTGCAGTTCCACCAGACGGGTCTGGTAGCTGAGGGCCAGGCACTGGTTCTGGTCGCTGGCCTTCCAGCAATCATCACGCCCCTTCAGCCAACCGCGCTGTTCGGCGCGAAGGCGTTTCTGGGTGGCCGCATCCGTGGCAGCCAGTGTTTTCTTGTACGCGTCGGCCATCTGCCGATCGAGTGCGCTCAACTCGGCACTCGTGCAGACCTGTTGCTCGATGCCCTGGGCCTTTGCACAGTCGAACGATGGACCGGCGTCGGCCATGGCGAGCGGGCTGGTGGCGCTGAGCGCCAGGATCAGTCCTTTTGCAGGGATCATGTCGGTCTCCAGTCCTTCCGTGGGAGTCTGGAGACAAAGTTAAGACCAAAGCGTCGGAAATGTCGCAAGTCATCAAGCCAGGGGCTTCCCAGCTCAACTACTCCACCGATGCGGGAGCGAGTTCATTCGCGACTGAAATCGCTCCCGCAAGGAGAGGCGCCCCTCACACCTCGCCGTAGAGCTTGTCGCTCACCAGCATGTGCCCCGGCGCGTGGGTGATGTAGAGCTCGGGCTCGGCCTCGGCGAGCACGGCCTGGGGGGTAACGCCGCAGGCCCAGAACAGCGGGATTTCGTCGGCATGCACCGGCACCGGATCGCCGTAATCCGGGGCGGCGATGTCACGAATGCCGATCAGGGCAGGGTCGCCGATATGCACCGGCGCTCCGTGGGTCATGGGGAAACGCGCCGTGATTTCGATCGCGCGCACGGCATCGGCGGCCTTCATCGGACGCATGGAAACCACCGTCTTGCCCGCCAGTCGTCCCGCCGGGTGAGTGTCGATGGCAGTGCGATACATGGCGACGTTGCGCCCCATCTCGATATGCCGCAGATGGATGCCGCCATCCAGCAGGGCCTGCTCGAAGGAGAAGGAGCAACCGATGGCGAAGGCGACGAAATCCGCCTCCCAGAGTTCGCCGATATCAGTCACTTCCTCGAGCGCACGTCCACGGCGATGCACGCGGTAGCGCGGCACGTCGCTGCGCACGTCGACGTCCACACCAAGCTTCTCGAAATACGGCGAGCCTGGTTCCGTCACGTCAAGCAGCGGGCAGGAGCGCGGATTGAGCACGCAGAAGCGGAGGAATTCGTCCGCCCAGGACTTCTGCAGGATCACGATATTGGCCTGCAGGTGGCGCTGGCCCAAGCCGCTGGTGTGGCCGCTGTAGTCGCCACGGCGGATCAGCCGACGCAGTTCACGAGGGGGAAGTTGGGCGAGTTGCTGCATGGTCATGGGCCTGCTCCGGTTATTGTTCTGGACGCTGTTTTAGAAGCGCGGGAACCGGCTCGTCCAACAAGAATTTTCCGGGACCGGGCATCGGGAAAGTTGAACATCCAGGCTGGAAGAGCCTGAATTTGGCTCCGCACCCTGTCGCATCGCAGGGTAAGCGCGGCGCCCCCTGCCGCGAGACACTCACGTCAGAGGCTGCGCGGGCGCCCTTCTCCCTTTTTCAGTTCGGCCGGGACAAAGCACTCCCTGCCCACGTTCTCGGCATAGTTCGCCACCACTGACTTGCTCACATCGACCACCTGGTCCACCAGTTCCAGGCCGGTGCCGCCGCGCCAGGACACCACCAGCGGCAGGACGGGCGGCATCGGCCCGATGCGCAGGATGGTCAGCTCGCCGCGCTCCAGTTCCTGGGCTACCAGGGCCGGCGGCAAGGCACCGATGCCGAAGCCATCGCGCAGCAGGCGGGTCATGGCCGCCACCGAATTCACGCAGCTCAGGTGTGGCGTCGTCACGCCGTTGGCATGCAGAAGGCCGAGCACATCCTGGTGCGGACGCGAGTGCTTGGAGAAGGTCACGATACGCTCGCGGGCCAGTTCGGCCAGGGAGGCGTAGTCACGGTGGTAAATGGAGCCGGTGGAGACGATCCAGCACAGCGGGTAGGCGCCCAGTTCGAGGTTGAGCACCGACTCGTGGCGCAGCGGGTCGGTCTGGAAAATCAGGTCCAGGTAGCCCTTCTGCAGCTGATCGGAGAGGTTGCGCGCGGTGTCGGCCATCAGCTCGATCTCCACCGCTGGGTACAGCTCGTTCACCTTCGATACCAGCGGGCTAAGCCAGGTGTGGATCACCGTATCCATGGCACCGATGCGGATGCGTCCCTGGGTGGCCGCACTGGTATCGATGGCCTGGCGCAAGGCATGCATGGTGTCCATCATCTGTTCGGCGTACTCCAGCACCTTGTGCCCTTCCGGCGTAAGCGTCACGCCGCGGGAATCGCGCACGAACAGTTTCACGCCCAATTCATCCTCCAGCACGGCGATACGGCTGGAGATGGACGCCTGGGTGCTGAACAGCTTTTCGGCGGTCAGGCGAAAGCTTTTCAGGCGGGCGACCCAGACGAAGGTTTCAAGGAACTTCAGGTTCATGGCGATTACCGGCAAGCAATGAGTCAAACGCAGCAAGGGCGAAAAGATACAGTAGATTCAAGCACTTCCTGTGCCAGGCCGTCTTCGGAACGACGAACGCCGTCTGCGCACAGCGCGTGCATCTTCGATCCTGGCACCACTGATCGGGTATCGGAATTTCTTATCCCCGGCGGCCGCTTTAATTAGTTGGACGGTCCACCAACCCCGGCACAAGAATCCGCCCACAGGCTGCGGGCGTCGACTCCGCATCCGCCGAATGCTCATACAACGCCAAGAACAGCGATCGGAGAACCCCATGGAAAAACACGCGACCCACGCGGGCGGCCTGGACATCGACCAGGGCGGCCATTTCGGCTGGTACCGGGCCCTCAGCAAGCAGGAACGACGGACCTTCTGGAGCTGCAAGATAGGCTACGGCCTGGACGGCATGGACACCCAGATGCTCAGCTTTGTCATTCCTACGCTGATCGCCATCTGGGGTATCACCACCGGTGAAGCCGGCCTCATCCACACCCTCACCCTCCTCGCCTCCGCCGCCGGTGGCTGGGTTGCCGGCATCCTCTCCGACCGCATCGGCCGCGTGCTGACCCTGCAACTGACGGTGCTCTGGTTCGCCTTCTTCACCTTCCTCTGCGGCCTCGCGCAGAGCTATGAACAACTGCTGATCGCCCGCACCCTGATGGGCTTCGGTTTCGGCGGCGAGTGGACTGCCGGTGCAGTGCTGATCGGCGAAGTCATCAAGGCCAAGGACCGTGGCAAGGCCGTGGGCCTGGTGCAATCCGGCTGGGCCCTCGGCTGGGGCATGACCGCCCTGCTGTATGCCCTGATGTTCAGCATCCTCGCGCCGGAAGACGCCTGGCGCGCCCTGTTCATGCTGGGCCTGCTGCCGGCGATCTTCGTCATCGTCGTCCGTCGCCTGGTGAAAGAGCCGGAAATCTACAAGGAAGCCCGCAAGCACAACCAGGGCGCCGAGAAGGTCAATTTCTACGAGATCTTCGCCCCCGGCATGCTCAGCATCACCCTGCGCGCCTCGCTGCTGACCACCGGAGCCCTAGGCGGCTACTACGCCATCACGTCCTGGCTGCCGACCTTCCTCAAGGCCGAGCGCGGCCTGACCGTACTGGGCACCGGCGGCTACCTGGCGATGGTGATCTTCGGCTCCTACGTGGGCTATGTCATCAGTGCCTTCCTCACTGACCTCATCGGCCGCAAGAAGAACTTCATCCTCTTCGCCGTCGGCTCCTTCATCGTGGTGCTGCTCTACACCCAGCTACCGGTCAGCAATGCCGCCATGCTCTGGCTGGGCTTCCCCCTGGGCTTCTTCGCCTCGGGCATCTTCAGCGGCATGGGTTCCTTCCTCACCGAGCTGTTCCCCACCCGCATCCGGGGTTCGGGCCAGGGCTTCTGCTACAACATCGGCCGCGCCGTCGCCGCGCTCTTCCCGATGCTGATCGGTATCCTCAGCCAGCACGTCTCGCTGGGCGTGGGCATCGGCGGGTTCGCCGCCGTGTCCTACGGGGTGGTCATCCTCGCGGCACTCAGCCTGCCGGAAACACGCGGCAAGCAACTGGAAATCTGACCGAGCCCCATCCCACCCAGGATTCCCCCATGCACCCGAACACCCGTCTGGCTGCCGTGCTGATAGCCGGCAGCGGACTGGGCTGGCCCCTGCTCGCCCAGTCGGAACTGCTTGAAGACAGCCACGCCAGCCTGGAGCTGCGCAATTTCTACTTCAGCCGCGACTTCCGCCAGAGCGGCGCCCGCGACAAGGCCGAAGAATGGGCCCAGGGCTTCCTGCTGCGCCTGGAATCGGGCTACACCGAAGGCACCATCGGCGTTGGCGCCGATGCCATCGGCCTGCTCGGGGTCAAGTTGGACTCCGGCGACGGCACCGCCGGCACCGGCCTGCTGCCGGCCGACCAATCCGGCGGCTCCCAGGACGACTATTCCAAGCTCGGCCTGACCGGCAAGCTGAAGGTATCCAACAGCGTACTCAAGGCTGGCGCGTTGCACTTCAAGAGTCCCATCGTTTCAGCCAACGACTCGCGCCTGCTACCGCAACTGTTCCGTGGCGCGCTGCTCAACGTGCAGGAGATCGACAACCTGACCCTGCAGGGCGGCCGTCTCGACCGCATCAAGCTGAACAGCTCCAGCGACTACCAGGAGTTCAGCGCCAACCGCATCGGTGGCCAGAGCGACGCCTTCAACTTCGGCGGCGGCGACTATCGCGTCAGCCCGGCGCTGACCGCGAGCCTGCACTACGGACAGCTGGAAGACATCTACCGCCAGACCTTTGCCGGGCTGGTGCACACCCTCGCCCTGGGCGAACAGCTGTCGCTCAAGAGCGACCTGCGCTACGCCCTGTCCCGCGAGGACGGCAACTTCCGCGACCTGGACAACAAGGCCAGCGGCGCCCTCTTCACTCTCAAGGCTGGCAGCCATGCCCTGGGGGCTGGCTACCAGCGCATGTCGGGAGATGACCCCTTCCCCTACATCGCCGGCAGCGACCCGTACCTGGTGAACTTCGTGCAGATCGGAGACTTCGCCAATGCCGGCGAACGCTCCTGGCAACTGCGCTACGACTACGACTTCGCCGCCCTTGGCGTGCCCGGCCTGACCTTCATGAGCCGCTATATCGCTGGCGATCACGTCCAGCGCGCCACTGGCAACGACGGTGAGGAGTGGGAACGCAACACCGACATCGCCTACGTGATCCAGAGCGGCCCGCTGAAGAACCTCGGACTGAAATGGCGCAACGCCACGGTGCGCTCCAACTTCGCCAATGACCTCGATGAGAACCGCCTGATCCTCAGCTACAGCCTGGCGCTGTGGTAGGACGAGACCTGCCTGGAGAACAGACCATGAGCAGACTGCTGCTGAATTGCGATATCGGTGAAAGCTTCGGAGCCTGGACCATGGGCCTGGATGCCGAAGTCATGCCGCTGATCGACTGCGCCAACATCGCCTGCGGCTTCCACGCCGGCGACCCCGGCACCATGCGCCGCACCATCGCACTGGCGGTTAAGCACCGGGTAAGCATCGGTGCCCATCCCGGCTATCCGGACCTGGTGGGCTTCGGGCGCCGCTCCCTGGCCTGCTCGCCAGCCGAAGTGGAAGACCTGATGCTCTACCAGATCGGCGCCCTCGACGGCCTGTGCCGCGCCCAGGGTGCCCGCGTCAGCTACGTGAAGCCCCATGGTGCGCTGTACCAGGACATGATGCGCGACCCGGCCATCCTCGCCGCCGTGATGCGCGCCGTGGCGGCCTACGACGCGCAACTGCCACTGATGCTCATGAGCACCCGCGACAACGACGCTGCCCAGGCCATCGGCGATGAGCATGGAGTGGAACTCTGGTTCGAAGCTTTCGCCGACCGGGCCTACGACGGCAACGGCTACCTGGTGTCGCGCAGCCTGCCCGGTGCGGTACACCACGACCCGGAGCAGGTGGTGGCCCAGGCCATCACCCTCGCCCGTGGCGACTCCCTGCGCGCCAGCGATGGCAGCGACCTGCCGCTGAAGGCCCACACCCTCTGCGTTCACGGCGACAACCCCGGCTCGATCGCCGCGGTCAAACGCATACGTGAAGCACTGGAGGCCCAATGACCACGCCGCTCCTGCGCATCGAAGTCGCCTCCATCGACGCCTTCATCCTGCGCCTGTTCGACCGCATCGACGAAGCCAACATGCCGTGGATGCTGGCAGCCGGCATTCGCCTGCGTGAAACCTTCGGCGCCGCGCTGGTAGATCTGGTGCCCTCCTACACCACCCTGCTGCTGCACTACGACCTCCAGCAACTGGACCCGCGCCAGGCCCGTGAACTGATTGCCGGTGCCCTCGCCGACCTCTGCCCGGAAACCCGTGCCAGCGGCCGCAGCCATGTCATCCCCACGTGGTATGACCCGAGCGTGGGCCCGGACCTTGAGCCGCTGGCCCAGCGCAAGCACCTGAGCGTGGCTGAGTTGGTGCAGCGGCACAGCCAGCGCGAGTACCAGGTATTCGCCCTCGGCTTCACCCCCGGTTTCGCCTTCATGGGTCTGGTGGAGGAAGCGCTCGCCGCGCCACGACTGACCACGCCACGCAAGCGCATCGCCCCCGGCAGCGTCGGCATCGCCGAACGGCAGACTGCGGTCTACCCGGTGGAAAGCCCCGGCGGCTGGAACCTGCTGGGACGCACGCCGGTGCGCCTGTTCGACCTGGAGCTTCCCGGCTACAGCCTGCTGCAGGCTGGCGACCGAGTGCGCTTCGAGCCCGTCGACCGTGCCGAATTCATCCGCCTGGGCGGCGACGACACCCCGCTGGAGACCCTGCCATGAGCCTCGTGATCGACCGCAGCACGCCCTTCATCCTGCTCCAGGACCGGGGCCGTTTCGGCTGCCGTCACCTGGGCGTTACCCAGGGCGGCGCGCTGGACTGGGTATCCATGGGCTGGGCAAACTGGCTGCTGAGCAATCAGCTGGATGCAGCAGTTGTGGAGGTCGGCCTTGGCGCCTTCAGCCTCACCTGCCAGCGGGACGGCAACCTGGCCATCGCCGGTGCCGACCAGGGCGCCACGCTCGACGGCCAGCCACTGCCCGCCTGGGGCGCCTTCAAGGTACGCAGCGGCCAGCGCCTGGCTTTTGCCCATCCTCGCCAGGGTGCTCGCGCCTACCTTGCAGCACCGGGCGGCTTCCAGGGCGAGCGGCAACTGGGCAGCCTGTCCACGGTGGCTCGTGAAGAGCTGGGCGGCCTGAACGCGAATGGCAAGGCCCTGGCCGTGGGTGACCAACTCCATTGGCAGGGCGAGACTCCACAAGTGCGCAACATGCCGCGCGCGCAGATACCAGACTTCAGCGCAGCAGCCCGCCTGGAGCTGATCCTGGGCGCGCAGATCGGCGACTTTTCCGGGCAGAGCCTGTTCGACGCCTTCAACAGCCAGTGGACAGTGGACACCCGCGCCGACCGCATGGGCGTGCGCCTGCTCGGGCCGAAACTGGAATGCAGGACCCAGTCGATGATTTCCGAAGGCATCGCCCTGGGCGCCGTGCAGGTTCCACCGGACGGCCAGCCCATCGCCCTGCTCAACGACCGCCAGACCATCGGCGGCTACCCCCGTCTCGGCGCCCTCACTCCGCTGGCCGTGTCACGCCTGGCGCAATGCCTGCCCGGTGCCGCACTGCACTTCGTGCCTACGGTGCAGGAAGCCGCCCATCAGGAACATCGCAAGGCGTTGGCCGGGTGGTGGAGCTGAGCGCTCCTTCGGTGGGGGCGAATTCATTCGCCAAGCAGGCCGCAGACCTGCCCCACCGACCGGGAATGGGCTGCTACGCAGCCCTTGGCGATTGAAATCGCCCCTACAGGCAGGAAGCCCACAGGAAAGCCGCCAAAGGGTTTACCATTGCGCCCTTTCCCCTCCACTGGCAGTTCCCATGACCGACCCCATCCGCCTGTCCAAATGCATCGTCGAACTCACCGGCTGCTCCCGCCGGGAGGCCGAACTTTATATCGAGGGTGGCTGGGTCACCGTCGATGGCGAGGTGGTGGAACAGCCGCAATTCAAGGTAGAGGGTCAGACAGTCGCCCTGCTCCCTGGCGCTACGCCTGAGCCACAGGAGCCAGTGACACTGCTGATGAACCAACCCGCCGGCCTTTCCTTCGAAGCCGCTCAGCGCGTGCTCACCGCTGAAAGCCGCTGGTCGGAAGATCGCGCCAGCGTACGCCTGCTGCGTAGCCACTTCGCCCGCCTGACCACCACCCTGCCGTTGCAGCCGGGCGCCAGTGGCCTGCTGGTACTGACCCAGGACTGGCGCGCCTTGCGCAAGCTCAACGAAGACGCCGCGAAACTGGAACAGGAGTATGTGGTCGAGGTGTCCGGCACCATGGCCGACAACGGTCTGGACAAGCTCAAGCGCGGCATCCGCATCAAAGGCGGCGAATTGCCCCCGGTGAAGGCCAGCTGGCAGAACGAGACCAACCTGCGCTTCGCCCTGAAGAACCCGAAGCAGGGACTGATTGCGGCCTATTGCGCAGCCGTTGGCCTGAAGGTAGTTGGCATGAAGCGCATCCGCATTGGCGGCGTGCCCATGGGCAAGGTGCCGGTGGGACAGTGGCGCTATCTGGGGCAAGCCGAGAAGTTCTGAGGCCGTCTGAGCCTTTTGTTGTAGAGGCGAATTCATTGGCCAAGGGACACGCAGTGTCCCCCTCTGGCCCTGCATGGCATCCCTTCGGGTTGCTTGGCGATTGAAATCGCCCCTACAACGATTTCACCCCTGCATCCCCCTCGAACGCCTCCGGAAACTCTTCCCGCAAGACCATCGAGATCCATTCGCTGAACCACTCCACATCCGCCGACACCGGCCCCGGTGGGGTCAGCAGCTGGTAGCTCTCCAGCGGCACATCCACATCGACGGCCTTTACCAGCAGGCCATTCTCCAGTTCACGACGCACCAGCACTTCATTGGCCAGGGCAATCCCACGCCCGCCCTCGGCCAGTGACAACACGTAGTCGTTGCTGACGTAGAGCACATCCGCACTCACCTGCACGTCGACGCCGACACGGGCGAACCAGAGGTTCCACCATTCGCTGTCGTAGTGGATGAGATCGAGGCGGGCGAGCGCCTCAGCACCTTCGATCGGTCCGGTGCGGGCCAGGTATTCCGGTGAGCACACAGGAAAAACCCTTGGCTGCATGAGGATGGTGCGGGCACCGCTGTAGTCCCCCGGCATGCCATAGACGATGCCCAGGTCAGCGCTCTTGCCATCGACTTCGGTGAAGGTGGAATTGGGCTCGATAACGATCTTCAGCCCCGGCCGCATGCGACTGACGGCCTCCAGTTTGGGGGTCAGCCAACGCTTGGCGAAGGCTGGCACAGCGAGGATCTTCAGCCAGCGCACGGTGCCCTTCTTCGACACCTCGTCACCGGCATCGGCGATCTGCGCCAAGGCGGCACTGATGCACGCATAGTACTGACGCCCAGCCGGCGTGAGCTCGACGCCACGCGGAGTGCGGTCGAACAGCCGCACACCGAGCCACTCTTCCAGCAGCTTCACATGGCGACCGATGGCGGGCTGGGTGACATGCAGGGCCTTCGATGCAGCGACATAGCTGCCCAACTGAGCGGCAGCCTCGAAGGCGCGCACGGCGTTGAGGGGTGGCAAACGGCGAATGGGCATGGACGCGAAGGCACCTTCAAGTTGTTAGTTTTTTTAATAGCACATGTAAGAAAATTGAGCTTTATAGGCCGCATCCCCTGCCAGATGATCGGTCCCGAGGCACGAAGAACAACAACCTCGCCCGATCAACTCCCTGTTGCCCCGGCACTGCCGGGACTGCCTAGAACAACAATCGAAAGCCCGAGGCCCGGGACGTCCGCCAGCATACGCGGCCGCCCGAACCACAGGGAACAGGAGAAGTAGTGATGAATGCTGTGCATGTCCCGTTGCCTGCGGCGGCGGTCTCGGTTCGTTCGGTACGCAAGGTGTACGGCGACCCGCAGAACGGGCCGGTAGCCCTGAAGAGCGTGGATCTGGATATCCGCGACAACGAGTTCTTCACCCTCCTCGGCCCCTCCGGCTGCGGCAAGACCACATTGCTGCGGATGATCGCCGGGTTCGAGTTCCCCAGCGCTGGGGAAATCCTCCTCTATGGCGAGAACATCGCCGACCTGCCGCCATTCCAACGGCCCGTCAACACTGTGTTCCAGCACTACGCCCTGTTCCCCCACATGACCATTTCCGAGAACCTCGCCTTTGGCCTGGAGTCCCACCCCATGGGCAAGCGCATGAACCGCACCCAGGTGGCCGAGCGGGTCCGCGAGATGCTCGCGATGGTGCAGATGGAACGCTTCGCCGAGCGCCGTCCCAGCCAGCTCTCCGGCGGCCAGCAACAGCGTGTGGCCCTGGCCCGCGCCCTGGCGCCGCATCCCAAGGTCCTGCTACTGGACGAGCCGCTCTCAGCCCTCGATCTCAAGCTGCGCCAGGCCATGCGCGAGGAACTGAAGAGCATCCAGGCGCGCACCGGCATTACCTTCATCTTCGTCACCCACGACCAGGAAGAAGCCCTGGCGATGTCCGACCGCATCGCCGTGCTCTCCGAAGGCCAGGTCCAGCAGGTCGGACGCCCGGACGAGATCTACGAGCAACCACGCAATCGCTTCGTGGCGGACTTCATTGGCGAGACCAATTTCATCGAGGCACGGCTGCTGCAGGAAGACGGTAACCAGGCGATCTACCAGGGGCCGGGCGGCAAGCCGTTCCGCGCGGCCGCCCGTGAAGGCGTCAGGCCTGGTCAGGACGTCTGCCTGTCGATTCGCCCGGAACGCCTGCATCTGGTAGAGCCGGCCCAGGGCGGCGCCATTCCCTGCCGTGTCGACAACCAGATCTACCTCGGCACCGACCTGCACTACCACGTCAGCCTCGGTGATGGCAGCCGCCTGACCGTGCGTACGCCGAACCGTGGTGGCCAGGGCCAGCGCTTCCGCCCTGGCGAAGCCGCCGCCCTGCTGCTCGACCCGGACAGCGCCAGCGTGCTGCTGGATTGAACCCGCCACCTGCCAACGGTCAACTGCCATGAATCCGACATCCCTTGCGTCCGGTGCCCTGCTTGCGCGCCGCCAGGCCATGCAGAGCTTCCTCGGCGTGTCACCCGCCCTGGTTGCCATCGGCCTGTTCCTGATCCTGCCGATCCTGATAGTGGTCGCCTATTCGCTGATGGAGGCCAACCCCTACGGCGGCGTCAATCGCGTCTTCAGCACCGAGTCCTATCTGTCGCTGCTCTTCGAGCGCCAACTGGACGACAGCCTCGCCTTCGCCGACTCCTACCTGGTGATCGCCCTGCGCTCGGTGGGTATCGCCGCAGCCACAACCCTAGTCACCCTGCTGGTTGGTTTCCCAGTGGCGGTCTGGCTGTCGATGCAGCCGCCCCATCGCCGTGGTTTGCTGATCTTCCTGATCACCGTGCCCTTCTGGGCCAACCTGCTCATTCGTACCTACGCCTGGATCCTGCTACTGCGTGGCAGCGGCGTGATCAACACCAGCCTGATGGGCCTGGGGCTGATCGACCAGCCGCTGGAGCTGCTCTACACCGACGGCGCAGTGTTGCTGGGGCTGGTCTACACCTATGCGCCCTTCGTGGTGCTGCCCATCTACGCCTGTCTCGAAAAAATGGACATGCGCCTGCTGGAGGCCGCCCAAGACCTCTACGCCGGCCGCGTGCGCACCCTGCGCAAGGTCGTCCTGCCCATCGCCAAGCCGGGCATCCTCGCTGGCGCCATCCTCACCTTCGTGCCCTGCCTCGGCGCCATGATTGCCCCGGAACTGCTGGGCGGTGGGACGAAGATGATGCTCGGCAACCTGATCTTCCGGCAGTTCAGCGACGCCCGTAACTGGCCCTTCGGCGCAGCCCTGTCGCTGGTGTTGATGGCCGCGGTGATGCTGGTCCTGACCGTTTATGCGCTGCGTGCCGAACGCCAGCGCGCCGCTCGTGGAGGTGTCTGATGTTGCGCCTGTTCGGCAAGGCCCGCCTGGGCGTGCAGGATTTCCCCGGTTTCGGCGGATTCAGCTTCCTGTTCTATCTCTACCTCTACGCTCCGATCCTGGTGCTGGTGATCTTCTCCTTCAACGCCAACCAGTCGGCCACCATCTGGACCGGATTCAGCCTCGACTGGTACCGAGCCGCCTTCGCCAACCAGGCGCTGCGCCAGGCCGCCGGCAATAGCCTGCTGATCGCCGTGTGCGCCAGCCTGGCGGCCACGGCCATCGCCACCCTGGCGGCGCTGGGCACCTCGCGGGGCGCGAAGTTCAAGGGCATGCGCCTGTCCATCGGAGCCATTATGCTGCCGCTGGTTTTGCCGGAGATCGTGGTCGGCGTCGCCACCCTGGCGCTGTTCTCGACCCTCGGCCTATCGCTGGGCTACGGCAACCTGATCATCGCCCACACGGTGTTCTGCATCCCCTTCGCCTACCTGCCGATCCGTGCCCGCCTGGACGACATGGACCTCTCTTTGGAACAGGCTGCCGCCGACCTCTATGCCGGCCAGTGGCGAACCTTCCGCAAGGTCACCCTGCCCTTGCTGATGCCGGGGATCGTCTCGGGGCTGATGCTGGCCTTCATCGTCTCGCTGGATAACTTCGTGATTTCGATGATGGTCTCCCAGGCCGGCACCACTACGCTTCCGATCTTCATCTTCGGCCTGCTGCGGATGGGCGTGACGCCCGATGTGAACGCCGTTTCCACCTTGATCCTCGGGGTCTCCGTGCTGTTCGTGACCCTGTCCTACCTGCTCGGCAAGAAGAAACACTGAACCGGAGAGCCAACCCATGAATACAGTGATGAAAACCCTGGCCGCCGGCCTGGCGCTTGGCCTGAGCCTGTCTGCCCAGGCGGATGGCCAACTCAATGTGGTGAGCTGGAGCGGCTACTTCTCGCCGCAGATCCTCGAGAAGTTCCAGAAGGAAACCGGCATCAAGGTCACGGTTGACTCATACGACTCCAACGAAACCCTGCTGGCCAAACTCAAGCAGGGCGGCACCGGCTACGACGTGGCCATCCCCTCCCACCAGTTCATTCCGATCCTGGTGCAGGAGAACCTGCTAGAACGCTTCGACCCGGCACAACAGCCCTACTATGCCGGTCTCGTCGACAACCTGAAGAAACCGACCTGGGACCCTGAGGGCGCCTACTCGGTGCCCTTCATCTGGGGCACCACCAGCGTCGTGGTGGACACCAGCATCTACAAGGGTCCGACCGACAGCCTGGCGTTGCTGTTCCAGCCGCCAGCCGAACTGCAGGGCAAGATCAACATGTTCGACTCGGCCAGCGAAGTGATCGATGCCGCCAGCGTCTACCTCGACATCCCCCTGTGCAGCGAAGACCCCAAGCAGATGCAGCAGGTGCTGAACCTGTTGAAGGCGCAGAAGCCCTTTGTGAAGACCTACAGCTCGAAGGCCGGCTCCATCCGCGAGAACCTGGCCTCGGGAGAGATCGACATGTCGTTGTTCTGGGGCGGCTCGTCCATGCGTGCCCGCGAAATGAAGCCGAGCCTGCACTACCTCTATCCGAAGGAAGGCGTGATGGCCTGGGTGGACAACCTGGTGATTCCCAAGGGGGCGCGCAATCCGGATAACGCGAAGCGCTTCATCGCCTTCCTCAGCCAGCCGGAAAACGCCGCGCTGACGCAGAACTTCCTCAAGCACCAGAGCCCGGTCAAGGGCGTGGAGCCCTATCTGGATGCCAGCCTGAAGGATGCCCCGGAGCTGCATATCCCCGACGGCACCAAGGTGCTCTTCAGCAAGACCTGCGGCGCCGGCGCCATCCGCCTGGCCGACCGCGTCTGGACCAACCTGATGCGCTGACCCGCCCGGCCCCGTCCAAGCGGACGGGGCTTCCCGCAACCCGCCGTTTGCCCAAGGCAGGAACATGAGCAAGAACGAACCCATCAGTGAGCTGGTGCAACTGCCGGCCCACCAGCTTTCCCTGCACATCCGCCAGCGCCAGGTGTCCTGCCGCGAGGTGATGAAGGATTACCTGGCCCATATCGAACGCTTCAATCAGCACGTGAACGCCCTGGTCAGCCTGCAACCGGCCGAGCAACTGCTCGCCGAAGCCGACCAGCGTGACGCGGAACTCACCAGAGGTGAGTACAAGGGCTGGATGCACGGTCTACCCCATGCAGTGAAGGATCTTTCACTGACCCGAGGCATACGCACGACCCTCGGCTCACCGTTGTACCGCAACCATTTTCCCGAACGCGACGGCATCATGGTCGAACGCCTGAAGGCCGCTGGCGCAATCATCATTGGCAAGAGCAACACACCGGAATTCGGCCTCGGCTCGCAGACTTACAACCCGTTGTTCGGCGCCACCGGCTGCGCCTACGACCCGAGCCGCACCGCGGGTGGTAGCAGCGGTGGCGCGGCGGCAGCC
Source organism: Pseudomonas sp. BN606 (assembly GCF_029873115.1). Classification (NCBI taxonomy): domain Bacteria; kingdom Pseudomonadati; phylum Pseudomonadota; class Gammaproteobacteria; order Pseudomonadales; family Pseudomonadaceae; genus Pseudomonas; species Pseudomonas sp. BN606. The sequence goes on from NZ_SSOF01000075.1 coordinate 165,902, forward strand.
CTGGCCATGCGCCTGGTGCCGGTGGCCGACGGCAGCGACATGATGGGTTCGCTGCGCAACCCGGCGGCCTTCAACAACATCATCGGTTTTCGCCCGTCCCAGGGACGGGTGCCTTTCGATGATGCCGCCGACCTGTTCTTCGACCAGCTCGGCTACGAAGGCCCAATGGGCCGCAACACCCGTGATGTCGCCCTGCTCCTGTCGGTACAGGCCGGTGGCGATGCACGCGCGCCGCTGTCCATCGCCGAAGGCGGCCAGGACTTCGCCGGCGCCCTGCAGCGGGATTTCAAGGGTGCCCGCCTCGGCTGGCTGGGCGACTTCGACGGTTACCTGCCCATGGAACGCGGTGTACTTGAGCTGTGCCGCACAGCCTTCAAGGACTTCGAATCCGTCGGTTGCAGCATCGACGATGCCCGGCCCGAGTACGCCATGCCCCAGCTCTGGGACACCTGGCGCACCCTGCGGCATTGGCAGGTGGCCAGTTCGCTAGGTGGACACTATGCCGACCTGGCCAGGCGCGAGCAGCTCAAGCCGGAAGCGATCTGGGAAGTGGAGAACGGCCTCGGGCTCTCGGCCATGGACGTGTCCCGCGCCTCTGCGGCACGCACCGATTGGTACCGCGCCATCTGCCAGTTGTTCGAACGTTACGACTACCTGCTATTGCCCAGCGCCCAGGTGTTCCCGTTCGACAAGACCCAGCACTGGCCGAAGGAGATTGCAGGCCGAGCCATGGACACCTACCACCGATGGATGGAAGTGGTGATCCCCGCCACCCTCTCCGGCTGCCCGGTGGCCAACGTTCCGGTGGGCTTCGACAGCCGCGGCCTGCCCATGGGGCTGCAGATCATTGGCCCGCCCAGGGCGGACCTCGCCGTGCTGCAACTGGCCCATGCCTATGAACAGGCCAGCGCCTGGACCCGGCATGTGCCAGGGTGTCTGGTGGTTTGAGCAGTAACGACCGACCTTTTGGACCCGCCCCCACGGGAAGGCACTCGTCCTTGCAGGAGCGAATTCATTCGCGATCTACCACGCACCGGCCTGCAAGCCTGACAGGCAAACCTTCAGCCCGCTTCGCGGCTGAAGTCGCTCCTACAGGGGATCATGCGCAGTCGGCTACAACTGCACCCGCGCCTGCTGCCCCTGGGCGCTGCGGTTGTCCTGCTGGGGGCGCTGCCCGGACGAGGCAGTCCGTTCAGCGGGGTTGGCGCTCAGGCGCTGGAACTCGAACACCGGCATTTTCACCGGTTTGCTCTTCGCGACTTCGATGCCCGGTCCACGGCCGGAATACTGGCCGTAGACACCCAGCATGAAAACACCGATCACCATGAAGATGGCGACACGCTCGACCACCTTGGGGTTCTTGCCGGAAGGCTGGTGCAGGACCTGCAGCTTCGGCGACTGGGATTGGTGCTTCATCAGTCTTCCAGGACCCGGTCCATCAGCTCCAGTCCCAGCCGCTGGGTACTGGTCTCATCCTTCAACTCACGCTGGCTGATGCCGGCCACCTTGGTTCGCGGTATCGCAAGATGCTGGTTGCGCAGAGTGATGGAGTAGCTGCCATCGGGCTCCCACAAGCATTCGAACTGAAACGTGACGCTCATCTTGTTCAAGGTGTCCTCAACCTGGCGAAGCATCAAATTATTCATTCTCAGTCCTCCCCACCAATCGAGTGGCCGGACTGAAAAACCTAGCAGGGAAACTCACCACGTAAATGTCTTCGGTCGGTTTTTTCTTCGGAAAGCATCCCTCGCCCCGATGACACTCCCATTGCAGAGCCTTTGCTGACAAACGGTCCTTGAAACCTCGGCCAGCCGGTACGTCACTTTGCATTAGGCAAGATTGAGGCGGCCGGCATGCCTAAAGATCCGCTCGCACCCGGATTCGGCGTCGAGGAAACATTCTTTCTGGTGGACAAGCGCAGCCGCAATCTGCCGTCGCAGCTACCCGACGGTTTCCTGCAGGCGGCCAGCAATGCGTTCAAGGAAGGTTTCAGCCAGGAGATGTTCCAGAGCCTGATTCGGCTGGACATGGTGCAACCCAGCCTGCTTGAAATTGCCGAAGCACGCGCCTGCCTGCTGGAACGCCGCACGCGTCTCGCGAGCCTCGCCGGGGAATTTCAGCTGGCGCCCATCTGCGCCGGCTCCCATCCGTTCGCCGACTGGCACGTGCAGGTGCCATCAGACGACTCGCACTACCAACCGCTCTTCGAAGACCAGCGAATGATTGCCCACCGCAGTCTGGTCTGTGGCATGCGCGTGCATGTGCTGGTCCCGCCGGACATCGACCGCATCCGGGTGATGAACCGGGTGCTCGGCTGGCTCCCGCTACTTCTCGCCCTGAGCACTTCATCACCCCTGTGGAACGGCCGACCGACCGGTTTGATGAGCTATCGCCAGGCTGTCTGCGCCGAGTGGCCGCACAAGGGCATTCCCGAGCACTTCCCGGACGAACCTGCCTTCGATGCCTACGTGCAGTGGCTGATGGCTTCGGGATCGATACGCCGCGAAAGCGACCTGGCCTGGTGTGTGCGCCCATCGCCGCGCTTCCCCAGCCTGGAGCTCATGGCGGCGGATGCCTGCCCCTCGGTGGAAGATGCGCTGTGCATCGTCGCCCTGTTCCGCGCGCTGGTGAGCTGGGCCATGGCCCAGGACGACGGCGACCCGCAGGATTCCCAGCTGCAACGCCTGGTACTCAAGGAAAACTACTGGCGTGCCATGCGCTTCGGCATCCACGGCATGTACCTGGATGCCTCGGGCGAGGCCAGCCTCTCCGCCGGTGCCTGGCTGGCGAGGGCCCATGGCTGCTTCGGTGCGTTGGCCGAGTCCGAGGGAGATAGCCAGGCGTTCGTGCGCGGCCGGCATGTGCTGCGCTACGGCAGCAGCGCGGACCGTCAGCTGCTGCGTTACCGCGAGGCCTTGCAGGCCGGCCTGCCTCGCCAGCAGGCGCTGGTGGCGGTCGTGGACGAACTCATCGCGGAAACCTCCGGCGGGTGATCTCGGGGGAAGCGGTCAGCCGACGGGGCTCATCTTCATCACGCAGGAAAAGCTCTGCGTGCGGCCATCCCAGATGTAGCGGAAGTGCGCTCCCTGTACCGGAAGCGTCAGTGCTGGCGGACGGAAAGCCGCCACGCACTCATGCCCCCGCAGGCGCACGCTGTTGTACAGCAAGCCCCACTTGCCCTCGTTGCGGTGCAGCCCGGCGAAGACCTGGCTGGTGGCGTAGCTCGCCGGGTCGGGATCGTGCAGTTCCGTGCGGTCACGTACATCGAGCATCGGCTGGACCACCTTGTTGACGTAGGCACGCAGGGTGACCTCTATGCTCTCCTCCTGGGTGGCACGCCAGAAGCGTTCCTGGTGGTAGCGGGTCTCGGCGATGGCGGCGTCGATCGAGCTGGCGCAGTAATAGACACCGAAGCTGCCATCAGTGAAGCGACTGCTGCGGCCGATATGGGTGAACACGGCCATGACCACTGTGGCGCCAGTGCCGCTGACACGGTCCTTTGCGGCGACACGGGAAATCTCCCCGACCTGGTCGCGCAGGCGGTCGTTGGTCATCGCCTCGATGGCGAAGGCCAACTCGAGGTCAGCAGGATCGAGAGTGTCTTCGAATACGGATATCGGCGGGAAGGCGCTGTTGACCAGGCGATAGGCCTTGTTCCAGTCAGGAATCCGTTCCACCAGCAACTCCTGGGTCATCAGCCGCGCACTCCATCGAGGTAACGACGCACATCGGCAACATCCACCACCTGACCGCCAAGCATGTACTCCAGGGCACTACGGCCGTTGAAGGGTGCGGCGCTGTTGGGCTTGTGCACCCACTCGTAGGCTCGCGCCTCCTGGTTGCTGAAGAGGATGCGCAGGGACTTGTGGATGCCCATCAGGTAGGAGATGCGCTCCAGCGTGTCGTGGGGCAGGCGCACACTGGGCAGCTTCTTGTAGCTGAAGTAGGTGGTGTTACCGATGGAGCCCAGCAGCGTGCGCTGCTGTTCCTTGGTGCAACCCCACTTGTCCATCAGGTTGAAGAAGAACTTCAGGGCCACACGGCCGGCTTCGCCGCTCTGAAGGTCCGGAATGACATGGCCGGCGGGAATGCTCATGGCGTCTCCTGGGAGATTTGCTATGGCTTCAACTCTACTCCTGATCCGAATTATTTCAAGCATTCAGTTCTGATACGTAGTAAGGCCTGGCCTCGTTTGCGGGCCCACAGCCGATCAATGGAAAAAAACGCCAAGGTACTGGAGCGCTTTCGACCTAGGCCCTGCCGCATGCGCTGGATAGAGTGCCGGGGCACGCCATTCGAGGGCCAACACCATGCTCGACGCCACGACCACCCGCCCCTCCCGCTATCTGGAAAACCGTCACCTGGCATTGGCTCTGTTCGCCGAGCAAGGCTACGGCCAGGTGAGCATGCGCGACCTGGCGGCACAGCTGGGAATCAAGGCAGGCTCCATCTACTACCATGTGGAAAGCAAGGAAGCGCTGCTGTTCGAGTTCATCGAAGAACTCTACGAGCAGTTGCTGGACAATGCCGCCCTGGCCACCCGACGACACCGCGACCCGGCCGCGTGCCTGGCCGCGCTGATCGATGCCCACCTCGCCCTGCATCAGCCCATGGGCCTGCACTTTCGCCTCGCCGAACTGGAAGCCCGCTGCCTATCCGGCGAGCGCCTGGAACAGGCCCGCACACTGCGCCAGGCCTATGAAGCCGCCCTGCTGGAACCCTTGCAGCAACTGGCCGGCCACCCGTTGGATGCCGCCGGACGCGGTGCCGTAGCCAGCATCGTGTCACTGCTCAACCAGTTGCCTGCCTGGCTGGACGCCAGCGGCCTGCCGGCTGAACAAGGGCTGGAGTTGATGAAGCGGATGGTACTGGGCAGCGTGCGCGGTGCCATGCGCCTGCCCTGAGGCGGTAGCGCCGTCGGGGTTCTACCCCGTTAACACGGACACTTTCGAGTAAGCTCACACAAAGCTGAAGGAGTGTTCATGAAGCGCAAGAAATACAGCCCCGAATTCAAGCGGGCAGCCATCGAACTGGTCCGTCGTTCAGGGGCGAGTTGCCGACAGGTGGCCTTGGCGGAGAGCCTTCAGAGCACCGGCTCGCCCAAGCTGAACCGTGCGCGACCGTCCTCTTTCGCCTTGTAAAGTGCCTTGTCCGCCAGGGACACAAGCTGGGTCGGATCCTGGCCAATCACAGGCATGAGGCTGACAACGCCCTGGGAAATCGTGACGCTGTCCGCTACCGCTGATTGGGCATGGGGGATCTGCATGTCCCTGACACTCGCTGCCAGCTGCGTCGCGACAGTGGCGGCACCATTGAGATTGGTGCCTGGCAGGATGCAGATGAATTCCTCACCACCATAACGAGCGACCATGTCGAATGGCCGCCTGATCGCATTTTCGAGTGCCGCGGCCACCCTGCGCAGGCACTCGTCGCCCATCAGATGCCCGTAGTGGTCGTTGAACCGTTTGAAGTAGTCGATATCGATCAGGATCAGTCCCAGCCATCCAGCATCACGGCAAGACTGGTTCCAGGCCGCAGCTAGCCGCTGGTCGAACGCACGACGATTGGGAATCCCCGTGAGGCCATCCAGCGTCGCCAGGTTTCGGAGCCGGTCGCTCTGCAGCTTGAGGGTCAGGTGTGTCTTCACCCGGGCACGGGCGATTCCCGGATGGAACGGCTTGCCGATATAGTCGACAGCCCCCATCTCGAGCCCCCTTGCCTCATCTTCCTCCTCTCCCATGGCGCTGACGAAGATGATCGAAATATCCGCGGTAATCGGGTTGGTCTTCAACCGGCGGCAAACTTCATAGCCATCGATACCGGGCATGACCACATCGAGCAGGACCAGGTCTGGATGCAGCCTCTCGGCCAACTCGATCGCCTGTTCCCCATCCGTGGCCATGTAGATCTCGTGGTCAAAGCGGAATAACTCGCTCAATGCGCGAATATTGAGCGGCTGGTCATCCACCAGCAACAGCCTGGGCTTTACCCTTGATGCATAGGCCCCCTTTTCCATCTCAAGCCCCTTCCAACGCATTTATGAGTTTCTCGCTCAACACCCTGGCAGCACGAAAATCCAGGGATTCGACAGCCCGCCGCAGATCGTCGTAGACCTCCCTGCAGCGGGCTGGAACCGTGGCTTCGAGGGCTTCGGTCCGTTCGATGGCCAGGAGATTGCCGCTGGCGAGCAGCTCCTGCAACTGTTTGAGGGTGCGCTGCCAGTCGTTCCCGTTGACGACCTCCACAATCTCGCTCTGCGCCTGATCGCCAGAAGCCGCGAAGAGCGCCTTTAGTTCAGCATCGCTACGAGCCAGCAGTCCTCCCAGTTCCAGCAGCCAGCCGGTGTCGGCCATGAACGCCTGCGCCCCGGTCTCATCGGCTTTTTTGAGCTCCTGCTCCAGCGCCGCCGCGCGGGCAGAGAGACCACTGGCGCCCATGGTTCCAGCGCTTCCCTTGAGCGTATGCAGTTGCATCAGCACGCCCCGTGTGTCGGCAGCCTTCGCCATTTGCTCCAGACGGGCCATTTGATTACTCATATCCCCGGCGAAGTTGCCCAACACACGCCGCAACAGCACTAGATTTCCACCAAATCTCCTGAGCACGCCTTCAGCTGACTCAATCTCCGTTGCGTGTGCAGTACCTTCAGAAGCGGGGGCGGCCTGCCCCCCACACAGCGACTGCCTCAACACGGTCACCAGTCTTTCCAGGTCCACGGGCTTGCCCACATGTTCATTCATCCCAGCAGCCAGGCACGCCTCACGCTCGGAAGTCGAGGCATTGGCGGTCATGGCAATAATGGGCAACGTCTTGTGAAGCGGGCTCTGGCGGATCAGGCGAGTAGCTTCCAGGCCATCCATATCGGGCATCTGGATATCCATCAGCACGGCATCGAATCGCTGCGTCCCTAGCAAGACGGCATCGACCCCCTGATGGCCGCCTTCAGCCAGGGAAACGTCGGCCCCCTCACCTTGCAGCAGTTCCTGGGCCACTTGTCGATTGAGCGCGTTATCTTCGACCACCAATAGCTTCATACCCCCTAGGCGACCTTCCGCGCGAATTGGTGCGCCTTCAGACAGTACCTGTTGCCCGGTCACGACACTGCGCAAAGTGGCGGCAAGTTGTTGCGGCGTGACAGGTTTGGTCAGGAACGCGGCGAAGGGAGCCCGGCCATCCTGCTGGATGTCCGCAAGCACCTCGCGACCGTATGCCGTGATCATCACCACAAGGGGCGGCAGCGCATCACCCGCCGCCTCTCGCAGCATGTAAGCAGCGGCCAGTCCGTCGACATCGGGCATGCGCCAGTCCATCAGGACGACGTCAAATGGGCGACCTTCCGCGGCAGCAGAGGCCACGCGCGACAACGCTTCACGCCCGCCGCACGCCTGGTCCGCTTCCCAGCCCAGCTCGGTGGCGGTCCGGGCCAGTAGCTCGCGGGCAGCCACGTTGTCGTCCACCACCAGGACGCGCAAGTCCAGGTCACTCGCCGGGTCCGTGGGCAAGGAATCGACGCTTTCCACCACGCCCAATTCCACTTCGAACCAGAATCGGCTGCCTTCGCCCAACCGACTTTCCACCTGCAAGGTCCCGCCCATGAGCTCGACCAGCCGTTTGCAGATCACCAGGCCCAGGCCGGTTCCGCCGTAGCGTCGGCTGATGGACGTTTCTGCCTGGTTGAAACCTTCGAAGATACGCCCGAGCTGTTCTTCGCTGATGCCGATACCGGTATCGCTGACCGAAACCCGCAGCTTAATCCGCGCGCCCCGGCGAGCGAGTTCGCGCAGGCTTACCGTGACCTGCCCCCGTTCGGTGAACTTCAACGCATTGCCCGCCAGATTGATGAGGATCTGTTGCAGGCGCAGGCTGTCCCCCATCAGGACCTTGGGCAACGATGCATCCAGGTCGAATAGCACTTCGACATCCTTCCCGCCCTGGTTGCCCCCCAACACCACTGCCAGGTCTGTCATCAGCCCCTCCAGCTCGAACGCATGAAGGTCGAGCTGCAGCTTGCCTGCCTCGATCTTGGAATAGTCGAGAATGTCGTTGAGCAAGCCCAGCAGGGATTTTGCCGCACCGTGGGCCTTGCGGATGTAATCGAGCTGGCGAGTACTCAACTCGGTGGACTGAACCAGGTGCAGCATGCCGAGCACGGCGTTCATGGGAGTACGGATCTCATGGCTCATGTTGGCCAGGAAGGCACTCTTGGCGGCGCTGGCCGCGTCGGCCTGTTCCTTGGCGAAGAACAGGCGCGACTGCAGTTCATGCTCCTCCGTGATATCGCGGTTAATGCCCGTGACTTTCTGACGTCCGGTATCGGAAGCGCGTTCGATCCGCGCAGCCGCCTGCACGTAACGCACTTCGCCGCTGGGCAGCGTCAGTCGGAACATTGTCTCAAAGGCGCCGCGACCGTCTACCAGCCCCTGGAGTCGCTCGACGCTGTCGGCGGCATCGTCAGAGTGCAAACGCTCCAGCCAATGCTGGTAATTCAGCCCACTGTCCCTGAGAGATAGCGGTTGTTCGTAGATTTCGAACATCCGGTCGTTCCATTGCAGGCAATCATCATCGGGTGTCCAGGACCAGACCCCGAGCTTCGCCACATCGGAGGCCAGGGCCAACTGGTCACGGGCAGAAGCGATAGCGTCGCGCTGCCGGCGCTGCTCGGAAATGTCGAAGAGCACGCCCACCACCATGGGCTGCCCGCCTATTTGCATGGCGCCCAGGCTGATCTCCACCGGGAAGACGCTGCCGTCCTTGCGATGGGCTTCCACCTCGCGATTGATGCCAACTTCCCCGGCGGCGTCTCGGTCATGGAAAGCATCGAGATACTGGTCGTGGTCGCGGCTGAAAGACTCCGGCATCAGGATGCGTACGTTCTGCCCGATGAGTTCGTCGGGCTGGTAACCGAAGACCTTTTCCGTGGCGTGATTGCAGGATTGAATGACGCCGCTCTGGTCGATGCTGATGATAGGGTTGACCGCGGTATCCAGAATGGTGCGTGTCACCGCCAGGCTGTCAGCCAGCCTCTGCTCTGCCTCCTTGCGCTGACTGGTGTCGATGGCAATGCCGAGATAACCGGCCAGTTTTCCATCGGAGTCACGCATTGCAGTCGCGACCAGGGTAACGCTGAAGTGCGTGCCGTCCTTGCGTATGTAGGTCCACTCCCTCGCCTCTGCCCCTTCCAGTTCAGGCTTATGGACGAAGACGCGGAAGCCTTCGATCTTCTCGCCGTACTCCTGACTCAGCTCCTTGCCGCGCTGCTCAACCTCCTCCAGCACGTGGAGAATGTTGGGCGTCCGAACACCGATCATCTCATCGGCACGGTAGCCCAGCAGTTGCTCCGCTCCGCTGTTGAAAACGGTGATGATGCCGTTCAGGTCAGTGGCGATGATGGACACCTGTGACGCGGAGTTCAGCACATTGCCCAGCAGCAGATTGAGTTCGCGCAGCTCCGCTGTACGTTCGGCGACCTGATGTTCCAAGCCGGCATTGAGTTCCAGGATCCGGGCCTCAGCCTGCTTCTGCAGGGAAATGTCGCGCACGGTCTTGGAGGCACCGATCACCGCGCCGCTCTCGTCACAGATCGGTGAGACGGTCACAGAAACGTCCAGCTGCCGGCCATCCTTGTGCATGCGGCGAGTTTCGAAGTGCTCGATGCGCTCGCCCCGCCCCGTGCTCTTGAGCAGCGCCCTTTCTTCTTCAGCGAGGTCAAGGGGCAGGATGAGTCCCGCCAGGGGCCGACCAATCACCTCGTCGCTGTTGAAACCAAATATCTTTTCAGCGCCACGGTTCCAGGCGGTCACAATGCCGTCCAGGTTCTGGCCGATGATGCCGTCATTGGAGTTCTCGACGATGGCCGCGAGCTTGGCCTGCTCCGACAGCACATCGGCGCGACGCCTGCGGCTGACGCCCAGGACCCCGACCAGGGTGGAGAGCAGCAGGGTAAGCAGTCCCCCGACGCCGAAAGCAGTTCGGGGCGAGATCTGATTCAACTCACGGGCGAAACGGGGATAGGCCACCAGTTCAATGTTCCAGCGCCGCCCGAATACATCTTGGGAAACGTGGGTGCGCATCAGCGCCACGTCACTGCTATCAACCTGCTGACGTTCGTAGAACTGAACTGGCGCGTTAGGCTCGGTCACGTCACGGAGCAGCAGTCTGACGCCCTCGGACGGCAGCGGCAGGCCAGTGAGCACTTCCTCGATCGACAGCGGGGCATAGCTCCAGCCGAAACTCTGCGACAGCCGATCTGCCTCGGATGCCGGTGTGACCACCGTCCGGTAGATGGGCATCAGGAAGAGAAACGACTGAAGTGGCTTTCCGGTCGCCTGGACCAAGGTAATGGGGCCAGTTAGACGCGCCTCTCCGGTGCGGATAGCCGCTTCGGCGGCCGCCCGCCGATTTTGCTCTGAGGCAATATCCAGCCCGACTGCGGCCAGGTTGCGCTCCACGGGCTCAATGTACTGGATGACGAAGCGTTCACCATCATGGGGCGTCAACTGGCGAATGGAGAAATCCGGCGTGCCATCGGCCCGCGCCCGTTCCAGGAACGCTGCCTCTTCCACAGCAGGAACGCGCCGAATGAAGCCAAATCCGCGAGCCCCGGGAAACTCGCTCTCCACGTTACGCGTCCGGCCGTAGGTGTGGAACAGACTGCGGGTAATCTGGTCTTCGCCAACTACCTGTATGGCACCCCGCGCACCACGCAGACCGAACTGGTAGATGTGCATGCGGTTGGTCACGGCCTGGCTGGTGCGCTCGACCGCCCTGGTCAGAGCAGCCTCTGTCTGTGCGCGGTTATGCGCCTGCAACCAGTCAGTGACCAGGGACGTGACGGCTATTCCGGCCACAAAGGTTGCTGTGACGGCCGTACTCGGAATGAGATCCAGGAAACGCTTTTTCAAATGGCCCCCATGGCAGGTGGCAAGTGAACGGGAATAAGGTTTCCGGTCTAAGCCCGTTTCAGATTGCCGGATTCGAGCAGGAGTTTCAGTTGGGCAAATGGCATCGGACGGCCATAGAGGTAACCCTGCATCAGCCAGCATCCCAGCTCCATGAGCCTATCTGCCTGCCGTTGAGTCTCAACACCTTCGGCGATCAGCTCCAACCCTAAAGCCTGGCCCATCCGCACAATGGCTTCGATGATCGCAGCATCGCTGCGGTCATCCAGCATGTCGCGAACGAAGCTCTGGTCGATCTTGAGCACGTCGATCGGCAAGCGCTTGAGGTACGTCAGGCTGGAATAGCCGGTGCCGAAGTCATCGATGGCCACCCGGACACCAAGTGCCTTCAAGGCATCCAGCACTTCCCGTGCCTTGGCGATATCGTCGGCCAGTACGCCCTCGGTGATTTCCAGCTCCAGCAGGGACGGTGGAAGAGCCGACTCTTCAAGGATCCCGTGGACCATCTCGAAGAAACTGTCCTCGCGAAACTGCACGGCAGAGATGTTGACGCTGACAGGTACCTGCGCCCCCGTCTGAAGCAGGCTCCAGCCGTCCTTGCAGGCCTGGGACAGGACGTGCCGGCCCAGCGGGACGATCAAGCCGGTTTCCTCGGCAACCGGGATGAAGTCCGCCGGAGACACAAGGGTTCCGTCAGGCTGGCGCCAGCGGATCAGGGCTTCCATTCCGCAGAAGGTCCTATCCCGCGCATCCAGCTTGGGCTGATAGAAAACCTCGAAAATGCCCTGTTCAAGGGCGCTGCGCATGTGCTGCTCCAACAGATGCCGGGCACGGGTGCTGTCCTCCAGGGCATGGGAAAAGAAGCGGTAGCGGTTTCGCCCCTGACGCTTGGCCTGGTACATGGCAGTGTCGGCATGACTGTAGAGTGCTTCCAGGCTATCGCTGTCGTCGGGATAGACGCTCACGCCCGCACTGGTGGAGAGGTTGTAGCGGTTGCCACAGATTTCTATCGGTGCTGCGAGGATGGCAAGCACGCGCTCGACGAAGTCGCCGATGGCATCCAGCCGCGTCACCTCGGGTAGCAGGACCACGAACTCGTCGCCGCCAGGCCGGCTCACGGTATCGATTCGGCGGACACTGCCGCTCAACCGCTCTGCGACCTCTGCCAGGATGGCGTCCCCGACCGAGTGGCCTACTGAATCGTTGATGCTCTTGAAATGATCGAGGTCGAGCAGCAACAGGGCGACCTTGCCACCATTTCGCGACGCCTGCTGAAGGGCCTGCTCGACGCGGTCCATCAACAGTACCCGGTTGGGCAGGCCGGTAAGCGGGTCGTAGTAGGCCAGTCGCTTGGCCTCATTGCGCAGATTGAGATGGGCGCGCACATGCGCACGCACCACCGGAATGTTCAGGGGCTTCTGGATGAAGTCGACCCCTCCGAAGTCCAGCGCACGGATCTCATTGTCGGTCTGGGTATGGGAGGTGACGAAAAGAATGGCGGCGTCGCAGAGTTTGGGGTCGGCCTTGAGCGCCCGGCAGAGTGCGAAACCATCCATACCGGGCATCTCGATATCCATCAGAATCAGATCGGGGCGACAGAACCCAGCGACCTCGAGAGCAATCTGCCCATCGCTGGCGACATGGGCCTTGCCAAGGTCGGCCACGGCTTCGCGAAGGATATCCAGGTCAGTTGATTGATCATCCACGATCAGGATGACCGGGCCCATCTTTGCCGCAAAATCGAGCATGCCGAACTCCCGGAAATCCCTTTCTGCTGGAGAGACTAGACCAACTCAGCCAGCAAGCTCGCTCAAGAAATGCCCGCCAGCGCCTTGAGACGTTCAATCGCCTCCGGCGACTCTCCGCTACCGAGCGCTGCCGCCAGACGCATGACAACCAACTCCCGGCGGAAATGGGACTGAGGCAGGGCGTAAACGGCACCGATCAACTCACGCAGGCCCATCGGCAGGGCCCAGTGAGCCTTCAGGGCAATCGCAAACGAGCGTCCATAGGTCTTGATCGCCGACAAGAGTTTGTTGTCGTCGACATGATTACCCTGACTGCCCCAGCGCTGAGCCTGATAGAGCACGCACAGCTCACCAATCCGGTGCAGCAACGCTGCGGCATGGAATGGCGCAGGATCGAGACTGCCCTGCCGGGCGAGACCCACTACACGCTCGGCCAGACGCTCAGAAGCTGCAAACTGCTCCTCCATCATCAATCCGATCAAAGGATCATCCGACGTAGACGCCTGACGCAGGGCCACGGCAATGGCAAGGTTCAAGGCCGTCCGCCCACCCAGGCGCTTCAGCGCTTCCGCCAGGCTGTGGCAAGGCTGCGCCGTGCTGCTATAGGCCGCGCTACTGGCGGCGGAGATCAAGTAGGCACAGATCGCCGGATCATGCTGCCACTGGGCAGTCAGTTCGCGAAAATCCACCGGTACCCCGTTGAACGCCTGTTGAAGCCGCTCCTTGACCGTGGACAGTAATGGCAGGTCCAGATCGATAGCCGACAGGCGACTCAAGTAGCCATCCAGGTCACCGTCGCCAAGGGACTGCTCGGGCGCGGACTCGTCCTTTGGCAGGAGGGCCTCGATCCTGGTCATCACCGAAGGAATATCGAAGGGTTTGGATATGTAGGCACTGATCCCGAGCTTTCTCACCTCCAGCACACTTTCGCGGTCCGAGCGCCCGGTAACGACCACCAGCGGTATCTCCAGGTCCTCATCACGAATGTGCTGGAGTAGCTCGATACCCGTGCCATCGGGCAGATTCCAGTCAGCCAGTACCAACTGGTAACGCCCCAGCTCCCATGCATCCAGTGCATCCTGCACACGATCAAATCTGTCCACCTCAGCTGTCGGCCGGGATGCATGGATCATTTGCTTGAGCAGATCAGACAGCCAGGGATCGTCGTCCACGACCATAATGCGCATAGGTAATGCCAGTCCTTTCATTGGTAATGATCGGGGCAAGCGCCCGCCCCCAGACGCGTATCGACTAGAACTACTCATAAATTAAGCTGGTGAGCGACGGTAATGCCATTACCGATTTGTCTGGACGATACAGATACCACAGCGGCTGATTTCGACAATATGCCGGAACTCTTGCGTTCTGAAGCGCAAACAATAAAGTCGCGATTGTTTTTAGGAAGCACGAGTCCTGACCAAACCTTGTGTGAGCAATATCAATCTCTAAGCGGACCGAAGGTTCTCCCCAGAGCGTTGCAAGGGACAGCTGCGCCGCCCTTGGCGAATGAGTTCGTCCCCACAAGAATGGCAAGGCAAGCCTGACGGAGGCCTTCAGCCCACGAGCTTCCCCGCCACCCACTCCACTGCTTCCAGGTGAATCCCTTCCACCTCGGACAGCAGCCCCGCCATTGGCAGGAAATCATGGGTCAGGCCAGCCTGGCTGAGCAGCTTCACCTCGTTACCCGCAGCTTCAGACTTCTGCGCATAGGCCACGCCTTCGTCGTGCAGCGGGTCGAGCCCGACGAGTTAGACCAGAACCGGTGCGAGGCCTGAGAGGTCCGGGGCCAGTAGTGGCGAGCAGCGCCAGTCCAGGGTGCCGCCAAGGGACCAGCCAAGCAGGTGAAAGACCGGCTGCTGCGCAGGTGGGAGAGTCAGGAGGTGGTGCGGGGGTTGTGGGGCCAGGCAGCCCTCGCCAGCTGACGCCTCGCTCCATCGCAGGATGGGTCGGGCGGTGTTCCGCGCATCTGAGAATCCCATCAATCGGGCAGGATGGGTTCGCTTCGCCCTACCCATCCTGCGGATAGTCCTCGCGCCCCTCGAACAAGCGGCTGAAACCCTCTTTTCGCTGCCATTGCCTATGGTTTAAGTACCAGCAGCAGAGATATCGCGATGTACGAGCCCATAAACGCAGTAGTGATCATGGGTGTTGCCGGTAGCGGGAAGTCCGCCGTGGCCCGGGCGCTGGAGGTGCGCACTGGGGCGCGGCTGATCGAGGGGGATGCCTTCCACCCCGACCGCAACATCCAGAAGATGAGCGCCGGCCTGCCCTTGACCGACAAGGACCGCGCCAGTTGGCTGCATGCGCTCGAAAAACAGCTGAAGCAGACCTACCGCGCTGGCGAGCATCCCATCCTTACCTGTTCTGCCCTCAAGCGCAGCTATCGCGATGGCCTGCGCCATGCCATTCCGGCGCTGGGGTTTGCCTACCTGCAACTCTCCCCCACAGCCGCCGCCGAGCGCATGGCACAGCGCCGCGGGCATTTCATGCCGGTCAGCCTGCTGGACAGTCAGTTCGCGGATCTGGAAGAACCGCTGGACGAACCCCTGACCCTGATCCTTGACGGCACCCTGTCAGTGGGCGAGCTGGCCAGCGCCATTCACCAGTGGTGGCAGCACCACGCGCCAGCCTGAAGAACGAAACCGTGTCCGATGGTAGGGTGCGCCACGCGCACCGGGCATTGGGGTTTGTGCGCACAGCGCACCCTACGGGCAACCATGGGGGCGATTTGAATTGCCAGGCGGACTGCAGGTTCGCCAACCCAACCTCGCAGGGCGGCTACGCCACCCTTGGCGAATGAATTCGCCCCCCACGAAGTGCGGTGGCACCGTGCTGGTACTGTGGGAGCGATTTCAATCGCGATGCAGGTCGAAGACCGGCCCGGTAGCCCCAGAGACAGCTCCGCTGCCCTTTCGCGAATGAATTCGCTCCCACAAGGGAAAAGCCGACCTCGGGCACATACCCACATGCTCCTAGCCCCCTGAAGCCAATCCGCCATCATCCAGTCTTCACGCAAAAGCGCTTAGAATTCCGCGCTTTGTCGTGGTTACAGGGATCGATCCAATGCTGTCTGCCATGAAACGCGCCCTGGCGCGTTACTTCCCGCGAACCACCGAGTACCTGCGCGCCGAGAGTGAAGCGGCCGCCCAGATGCGCAAGCCCACACCAAGGGCGAAGAAGTCCGCCAGTGCCGGCAAGACCAAGGCCGCAGGCACCAGGAAGGCCGCCGCTGGCGATGGCCCCGCCAAGCCGGAGAAACCTGCCGACGAAGGCATCTACGCCGGCGCGCGGATGAAGGTGACCGACGCGCAGATGGAGGCCATGCGCGAGCGCGTGGTCCAGGCCGTGGCCGCCGGGGTAGTCAGCCCGCCGTCCGATGAGCAATGGGCGATGATCCTCGGCCGCGCCCCGCTCACGCGCATCTTTGCCGGTGCCGGTTCCGGCAAGTCCACCACACTGGTGCTGCGGGTGGTTTTCATGCTCTGCCACATGGGTGTGGCGCCGGAGCGGCTCACGGTCATTTCCTTTACCAATGCCTCCTGCGCCCAGCTCCGCGAGCAATTGCTCAGAGTTCTGCCTTTCTGGCAGTTCCCCTTCGATGCCGCCCAGGCTCGGCAGTGCGTGCGCACCTTCCACTCGGCCATGGGCACCCTGGCCAAGGAGCTGCTGGGCAATCCGCGCTGGTTCGAGCAACTGGACGAAGCCGGCAGCGGCGAGCTGGACAACCCGCTGCTCGCCGGTCGACTCCGACCGGCCCAACAGCGCCTGTTGCAGCAGGCCTACCAGGATTGCTACGCGGCCAATGCGGACTTCCGCGAGCGGGTGCATAGCTTGCTGGACCTGCCGCCCCTGCCTGCCCCGGTCGAGGGCGAGCCCCAACGGATACCCAAGGCACCACTGGACAGCTTCAAGCTGGCCGGCGAATTCACCCCGCTGCCGCTGTTCGAAGCCTTCTACATGCAGGCCGGGTTCATGGAGAGCATCGGCATCCGCCTCGACCGCCTGAAACCCCGCGCCCTGGCCTGCTCGGCAAGGGAGCGCGCCTTCGTCGAGGCCCTGGTGCAGTTCTGGAAGCACTTCGAGGCCGTGCTGCAACAGCAGGGGCTGATGACTTTCAATGCCGCTTTCCAGCGCCTGGGAGAAGTGCTGGCCAAGGGCAACGGCCTGCCCGGCGAGGCCCTGGCGCCCTTCTGCCACCTGCTGATCGACGAGTTCCAGGACATCTCGCCGCAGATCGTCCAGTGGCTGCAGGCACTGCATCGCGCGCTGGCGCGACAGGGTCAAGCGGTGAGCCTGATGGCCATTGGCGACGACTGGCAGTCCATCTATGGCTGGCGTGGCAGCTCGCCGGAGCTGTTCATGGACTTCGACCGACACTTCCCCAGCAAGGGCAAGACGAAGAAGAGCACCGTGCTGACGCTGGAAACCAACTACCGCTCCATCGAGCCGATTCTGCGGGATGGTGAAGCGGTGCTGGAGGGCGTGGCCTTCAAGCAGGCCAAGGGCAGCAAGGCGTTCAAGGCCATGCAGCCAGGCGACCACGGTGTGAAGCTGGTGAGCCGCTTCGACCTCAAGACGCGCCTGCCCGAGCTGGTGCAGGACATCCAGGCCCAGTGCACCCATGTGGCGAGCCGCACGAATGCCGACCGCAATCCCGTGCTGCTGCTCTCCCGGCGCAACGAACCACTCCGGCAGATACAGGCCCAGCTCGATTCGGCGCTGCCGGTGCGGGCCTACAGCATCCACCGCGCCAAGGGCTTGCAGGCGGAAGTGGCGATCATCGTCGACGACTGCGCACCGCCGGAGAAACACCCGCTGCGCAATGCGCTCTATGCCTACTCGGGGTTCTTCCGCAACAGCTACGACCAGGCCATGCAGGACGAAAGCCTGCGTCTGGCCTACGTGGCCATCACGCGTGGCGTGAGCCGGGTGATCTGGTACACGAACAAGGTGCAGGGGGCGGTCGAAGTATTGGCTCGGAGTGGCCGATGCTGACCCTGAACATTGGACCCCTGACCCTGGCACTGCCCCATGTGCTGATTCTCGGTAGCCTGCTGCTGGCCACCCTCACCGGCTGGTGGATAGGCCGGCGCAACGGCCAAAACCCGGAGCGCTGGCTATTCCGCCTGCTGCTGTTGGCGTTGCTGGTGGCGAGACTGGCCTTCGTGGCTGCCTATTTCGAGCACTTCCGCGAGGAGCCCTGGCGGGTGATCGACATCCGCGACGGCGGTTTCATTGCTTGGCCGGGCGTGCTTGCCGCCCTGCTCCTGGGTGGCTGGCTGCTGTGGCGCATGCCCGCCATACGCAAGCCGCTGGGCATCGCCATGGCTGTTGGCGTGGCGAGTTGGGGGCTGGGCACCCTCACCTGGCACGCACTCGATCGCGGCACACGCCTGCCGGAACTGGCCCTGATGGATATCGAGGGTCGCCCCGTGGCACTGCAAAACCTTGCCGGCAAGCCGCTGGTGATCAATCTCTGGGCAACCTGGTGCCCACCTTGCCGACGCGAGATGCCAGTGCTGGCGGCAGCGCAAGCCGCCCATCCCGACACGCTGTTCCTCTTCGTCAACCAGGGCGAGGCGGCCGAAGCCGTCAGCCGTTTCCTGGATGGTGAAAGTCTGGCCCTGGACAACGTCCTGCTCGATAGCGGCAACCGGCTGGGCCAGCGGGTGGGCTCCACGGCGCTGCCCACCACGCTGTTCTACGACACCGGGGGCCGCCAGATCGGCAGCCACCTGGGTGAACTTTCGCAGGCAAGCTTGGCGCGCGCCCTGGAATCCCTCGAAGAGCAGGGAAAGTAGTACAGCAGGGCGTGCCGCAGCCAGAAAACCTGGCGAGGGTCATGGGCTCGCAGGCCGGGTAACGCAGGCGGGCCTCCCACCCTTCTCCCCCGTTTTTCTCTCCCGCGAGGGTCTGCGCCTGACAGGCCCGACGCGCACCGACGCCTGCAACCGGGCGAATTCGGCTATTCGCGGCCCTCCGCTCCTTGGAATGGCGCGCGCTCGTCGGACCGCCCGCCCCCTGTCATGAAATGAAAAACGCCTGTCGTGGGATGCACGATTCCCGCGCCCCATGGGGCCTAGAGTCGCTGCCGTCCACCGTTTCCGAACAAGAAAAATGAGAGTTTCATGAGCCAATCCCCCCGTACGCCGAAGACCGCTACTGCCAGGCAACGCCCCGCAGCAACCAAACCACGTCGCCCCCGCAAAGACGCCGACCTCCCCTGCAACCCGCAGCAACATGAACTGATTGGCACGGCGACGAACCAGACCCTGGCAGGCAATCCGCTGGTCAGCGTGCGTGCGGCGGACCTGGCGGGCTCGGCCGGCTATCTGCTCAAGGCACTCGGCCAGTCGCCGCTGAAGGCCGGCGCCCATCTGGGCGGGTACCTGAAGGAACTGCGCGCCATCGTCGGCGGCACTTCCACCATTGCACCCGACCCCAAGGACAAGCGTTTCGCTGATCCGGCATGGCAATCCAACGTCTTCCTGCGTGCCCTGTTGCAGAGCTACCTGGCTGGCCAGGGCGAGTTCAACCGTTTCATCGAATCCACTGATCTACCGCCGCTGGAAAAGAGCCGGGCCCAATTCGTCGCGTCCCTGCTGGCCGACGCGATTGCCCCCAGCAACTCACCGCTTACCAACCCCGCGGCCTTGCGCAAGCTGGTGGATACAGGCGGCCTGAGCCTGGCCAGGGGCATTCGGCACTTCGCCCAGGACATCCTGGGCAAGCGTGGGCTGCCGTCGCAGGTCGACAGCACATCGTTCAAGGTCGGGGAGAACATCGCCACATCCAAGGGTGAGGTGGTGTTCCGTAACGAGATGTTCGAGCTGCTGCAGTTCGCGCCCACTACCGGGAGCGCCTATGCGCGGCCCCTGGTGATGTCACCGCCGCAGATCAACAAGTACTACGCCATCGACCTCGCTCCGGAAAAAAGCCTGATCAAGTGGATCCAGGACAGCGGCGTGAACCTGTTCGTCATCAGCTGGCGCAACCCCACCAGCGAGCACCGCGACTGGGGTCTGTCCGAATACGCCCTGTGCCTCGATCAGGCGGTGGATGTGGCGCGCCAGATCACCGGCAGCCCGGACGTGAACATGTGGGGCTCCTGTTCCGGCGGAATCACGTTGGCGGCCTACCTGGGCTGGCTCGCGGCCCGCGGTGAGGGCCACAAGGTGGCCAATACCAGCTGGGCAGTGTGCGTGCTCGACATGCCGTCCGCGCTGGACGACACCACCCTCGGGCTATTCGCGACTCCGGCCGCGCTGCGTGCCGCCAAGGCCAGTTCGAAGCGCAAGGGCGTGCTGAGCGGCCAGGACATGGCGCGTATGTTCGCCTGGATGCGCCCCAACGACCTGATCTGGAACTACTGGGTCAACAACTACCTGCTGGGCAACAAGCCGCCCGCCTTCGACATCCTCGCCTGGAACAACGACACCACACGTTTGCCGGCACAGTTGCATGCGGACTACCTCGATCTGGTCCAGCAGAACCCCTACAGCAATCCGGGAACCCTTTCGATTGCCGGCGAATCCATCGACATGACCCAGGTGAAGGTCGGTGCCTACGTGATCGGCGGCACCACCGACCACATCACGCCGTGGCAAGGCTGCTACGGCACGGCCCGCCTGTTCGGCGAGGACGCCACCTACGTGCTGTCCAATGCCGGGCACCTGCAGAGCCTGGTCAACCCACCGGGCAATCCGAAGTCGTTCTACTATGCAGCGCCGGCCAGTTTCAGCGACCCGGAATCCTGGTTGCAGAACGCCGGCGAGCGGCAACAGGGCAGTTGGTGGTCCCATTGGCGTGAGTGGATCCAGCAACGCTCGGGCGAGAGCCTTGCGGCACCGAAGAAAGCCGGCTCGCGCAAGTACCCGCCACTCTGCGCAGCGCCCGGCACCTATGTGATGGAACACTGACCACCAGGCACCCTGAACAAAACGGGTGAAACGGCGAGACGCCACGCCGCCCGTGGGCTCCAGTGCCTTTAGTTGGAATGAATAGCAGGGGGCGCAGTCTATCCCTCAAGCGGGTCTGCCCAGCGACGCATACTCGCCGACTGCCGTCCCGTTCCTCGCTGTCACGTGACGGCTTCGATGTCATGGCATCAGCGAGGTCCAACATGCGCTGGATAGCAGGGTCACTCTGCGTAGCCGCCTTGCTCCTGGGGGGTTACGCATCAGCCACAGACACTCAGCAGAAGGCCCAGGCGGCAGAGAACAAAGCCGAAGTTCTGGAAGAGAAGGCAGCCAGGGACGAACCACCAACCAGCGGCAAGACCGCCCCCATTACCCCCAGCGAGGCACAAGCGGTTGACCCGGCTGGCGAGGCGCCATTGGATGACGCCATCACCTGCCTCGCCCGCTCCATCTACTGGGAAGCCAAGGGCGAGCCGCCGCACGAAATGGAGGCGGTCGCCAATGTCGTGATGAACCGGCTGGCCAGCGACGACTTTCCCGATACGGTCTGCGCCGTGGTCAAGCAGGGTTCGGAAACCAAGAGCTGCCAGTTTTCCTGGTGGTGCGACGGCCGCCCCGACGAAGTGGTGGAGGAAGATCGCTACGAACTGGCCACGGAAATTGCGCGCAAGGCGCTCAACGGCCAACTGAAGGACCGCACCGGCGGCGCGCTGTATTTCCATGACCGCGACGTTTCACCGGATTGGGCCCACGAGTACGTCGAGACTGCGCAGACCAGGCGTTTCCTGTTCTACACCCCGAGCCCCGCAGCCAAGCCGCGCGCAGGGACGGACGACTGAATCGAAAAGTTCGACTCAATCCAGGTTAATGGTCCAGGCAATCAGGCCGGCAACCACTGTGGTGAAGGCCAGGGCGATCAGGAACAAGGCATCGCTCACCTGTTCCAGCAGGTGATTGCGATTCAACTTCCGCGTTCGCAGGCCCCAGTAGGAGAGGATTGCCGTGGTCAGGTAGAGGATGGCGTTGATTGCCAGCAGGTCGTCCCCGACCGCGTCCTCGCGTTTGAGTGCAACCACGACCTGGAAGATGCCGATGACGGTAATGCAGACGCCGACCATCGCCGCCGATGCAGCAAAGATATGGACGCAAATATCGTCATCCAGCCGTTTTTTCTGCTGTTCTTCAGTCATGGTGGAATGATCTCCGGACCTTCGCCGACCTTCCTGAATCTAGCAGCCCCCGGAATGAAGCCGGCATCCCCCACCCGGCGCGTGCCTCGGGCGTCGCACCGGATGGAGATTCAGTGGTGGCCCCGACGAGTCACCCCTGGAGTGCGTCGCGCGTACTCTGCCCGTCAACCAACCGCTGAATGCCCAGCGGATTGGCGTCCTTCAGCGCGTCCGGCAGCAACGCGTCCGGGTAATTCTGGTAGCACACCGGACGCAGGAAACGGTCGATGGCGAAGGTTCCGACCGAGGTGCCGCGTGCATCAGAGGTGGCCGGGTACGGCCCACCATGAACCATGGCATCGCAGACTTCCACGCCGGTCGGGTAACCGTTGAGCAGCAAGCGTCCGACCTTCTGCTCCAGCAGGCTGGAAAGCTCACCGAAGGCGGCGAGGTCGGTCGGTTCGGCGATCAGGGTGGCGGTGAGCTGGCCGCGCAATCCCTGGAGGGCGCGGGTGAGTTCGGCCTTGTCGGCCACTTCGACGACCACGGTCGCAGGACCGAATACTTCTTCCTGAAGCAGTTCATCCCCGTCCAGCAGCAGGCTGGCCTTAGCCTTGAACAGCTGGGCCTGGGCCTTGCTGCCTTCCTGCCGGTTGCCCGCCAGGTGAGTGATGCCGGGGTGTTGGTGAAGGTTCTCCAGGCCATGGCAGTAACTCTTCAGGCCGCCAGCGTTGAGCAGGGACTGCGCCGGTTGGTCGCTCATGAGAGAGGCGAAACGTTCGAGGAAGGCACTGAACTCCGGCGAACGGATGCCGATCACCAGGCCAGGATTGGTGCAGAACTGCCCTGCCCCCAGCACCACGGAAGCGGCCAGTTCGGCGGCGACCTGCTCACCACGGGCCTTGAGGGCTTCGGGCAACAGCAGGACCGGGTTGATGCTGCTCATCTCGGCGAACACCGGGATCGGCTGCGGACGCGCCGCTGCCATGTCGCAGAGGGCACGACCGCCGCGCAGAGAACCCGTGAAGCCCACGGCCTGGATCGCCGGGTGCTTGACCAGCCACTCGCCGACTCCGCCGCCGTAGATCATGTTGAACACCCCCGCCGGCATGGCGGTTTTCTCTGCCGCGCGAACGATGGCATCGGCCACCCATTCGGCAGTTGCCATGTGGCCGCTGTGGGCCTTGAACACCACCGGGCAACCAGCGGCCAGGGCAGCGGCGGTGTCGCCACCGGCCGTGGAGAAGGCCAGGGGGAAGTTACTGGCGCCGAACACGGCAACCGGGCCGACACCGATGCGGTACTGGCGCAGGTCCGGGCGCGGCAGGGGTTTGCGCTCCGGCAACGCACGGTCGATGCGGGCGCCGTAGAAATCGCCCCGGCGCAGCACGGTGGCGAACAGGCGCATCTGGCCACTGGTGCGGCCGCGCTCGCCCTGGATGCGGCCGGTTGGCAGCGCGGTTTCGCGGCACACGGTGGCGATGAAATCGTCGCCCAGGGCGTCCAGTTCATCGGCAATGGCGTCGAGGAACTCGGCGCGGCGGCTGGCAGGCAGGCTGCGAAAAGCGGGATAGACCGACTCGGCAGCTCGCGCCGCGGCATCCACCTCGGCTTCGGTGGCCTGGTGGAAGGCATGGGGCAGCGCTTCGCCGCTGGTGGCATCGAAGCTCTGCACGGTGACGGCGCCGGCGGCGCTGCGGCCGCCAGCGATGAAGTTGAAACCAGTGATGACGGTCATGCTCGTCTCCCTGACCTGGTGGGTTGAAGGTGGCCATCGCGAACGGCGGATTCCAGTAGTAAGCGGTAGTTCGGTCCGGGCTCGGTGCCGCGAGTCAGGACTTCGTCCTGCAGGCCGGAGCGCGCCGCGATGGCGGCCAGGGCCAGGGCGCGGGTGGTGGCGGCTCCGCGCACCAACTGCCCCCTCTCGCCCTCGATCACGCCCACATGGCGCTGGCCGGATGTGCTCTCGAACTGGATCAGTCTCATGACGATGACTCTCATTGCTGGGTGTTGGCGGGGACTTTACGAATCCCCGACAGGCCTGCCTAATGAGAGCTTCTGATCCCGCGATAACCTTTAGTCATCCCCCATGATCGCTGCCCTCCCAGCACTGGTTTCCCGCTTGCGCCTGAAGCAGCTGTGCCTGTTCAATCGCACCCGCCAGGGACTGGAAGCCAACGACCTGGGCCACTGCGCGATTCGCTACGCGCGGCTGATCCACACCGACCTGGCGCACCTGCGGAAAGAGGTGTTCGGCATTCTCCGGGGCCCGGGCGGACGCCTCCCAGTGGGCGCGGTGATGGGCGCGATGCCTTTGCTGTGGCACGCCCTGGAGGCAGAAAGCGCTTCACAGCCGGGCGCCTGAGGCGAGCGGGACACGATCAACCTAAAGAACAGGAACGCCCCATGCCCCATCTCGTCATCGAATACAGCGCGAACCTCCCCGGCTTCGATGCCGCCGCCACCCTCGCAGCCTGCAATGGCTTCCTGGCCAAAACCGGCCATTTCTCCGAAGCGGACATCAAGAGCCGCGCCGTACGCCACGAGCATTTCCTGGTGGGCACCACCAGCGATGGTCGAGGCTTCGTGCATGCCACGCTGTGGCTGCTTTCCGGTCGCCCGGAGAACGTCAAGCAGGCGCTCTCCCGTGGCGTGCTGGAAGCCATCGAGCAGAATTTCAGCAAGCCCGACGGCCTGGATGTGCAACTCAGCGTGCAGATGCAGGACATGGAACGCGGCACCTACTCCAAGGCCTTCCTCTGACCTGACGCTCAGAGCCCTGACGCGCGTTTCATGCAGCCCTGGTAGCGCCCATCCACCCGCTCGGCAAACCACTTGGTGGTGAGCTTGCGGGTGATCTTCGGGCTCTTCAGGTCGATGCCCGGCATCACCTCGCGGGGCAATTTGCGCCGCTCGACTTTCTCGGCCAGGGCGAACACCCGCTCGTACAGGTCGGTTTCCTCGAACTCCAGGGTGTCGCCTTTGAGCAGCGCACGGCGGATGGCCGAATCGCTGAGATCCAGTTGCCGCTGCAGCGCGCGTGCTGCGAGCTCAGTGGAGCCGGCCTTGCTGGAGCCGTGGATGACCAGGTCACCGTCCAGCGCCAGTGCAATCCCTGAGGCCAGGCTCACTGCGCTCTGGAAGGCAGCGTTACGGCTGGCGTACCAGCCAGCGTTGAAGTCGGCGAAGCGGTACAGCTGCTTCGGGTAGTGCGCCGGGTAGCCCAGCAAGTGGGCGATGCCGAAGTACATGCCACCACGACGGGTAAACACTTCCTGGCGAATGGAACCCTTGACCGGGTAGGGGTAGTCCTTGGCGCTGGCCTCGGCGACGGCAATGCTCACCTGCATCGGGCCGCCGGTGTGCACCGGGTTGAAGTTGCCGAACAGCTGCCGGCCGAGGGGCACCATGCCGATGAAGTCATCGAAAATGGCGCTCAGCTCCTTTTCCGTGCGCGCGGCCGACAGGCGCTGGTCGTAGGTCTTGCCCGTAGGCGAGTCGAGCTTTAGGGCGGAGTTCACCACGAAGGCCGGTACGTGCAGGCCACCGGCGCGGCGCAGAATTTCCTGCCGGGCGATCTTCGCCAGCCCGGGCACTTGTGGGTCCACCTGGTAGGTGGACTCCTGCTCGGTGACAGCCAGCACCGCGCAAAGGTTGCTGTCGCTGGGGGCGATGTCCTGGGCGGCGAAGGCGGCCTGGATATCGGCGGCCCAACCCTGGCGGTCCGGCACCTTGGCCGGCATCAGCTTCACGACCTTGGCACGCCCCTCGGCCGGTCGCAGCACCAGCTCCTCCGGTCGTTGCGTGCCGCAGGCGGCCAGGGCCAGGAGCGTTACAAGGATGACGATGCGAGGAACGAAGTTGCTCATGAAGGGGGCTGCCTTGCGATTAATGCTGGGAAAACATGGCATGAAAGACAGCGCTGATGGGAGCGAATTCATTCGCGAGGCAGGACGCAGTCCTGCCGTAGGTTGGTCTGAGCGCAGCGAAGCCCAACATGGGCCGGGCCAGTGACTCGTTGGGTTTCGCTTCGCTCGCGGAACGCCGCCCGACTCAACCTGCGAAAGGCGCAGCGTTCAGGCCCCGCCACGGAAGCAGGAAAGCCCCCAGCCGGTGAGCTTGAATGGCAGGTGGTAATGCTGCGCGGCATCGGCGGTGCCGAAGCGGTAAACCACTTCGTCGAGGAACGGCGGCTCAGGCAGCTGCACCCCACGCGCCCGGTAGAAGTCCGCCACTTGCAAACGGACTTCATAGACACCGGGACGGCAGCGATCGGTAAGTCCAGCCAGTTCGTCCAGCAGACCATTGACGCCGATACGGCCGGAGCAGATCAGCTCGCGCACATCTCCCTCCAGCCGCTCCAGGCGCAGGGCAAGCCCCTGGGCCACGGAGCCGCTGGCGACATCCACCACATGGATGGAGATGCCACCACTCACGTCCAGAACCCCTCATGAGCGGCAGCGGCTTCGGTCTCCAGCATCGGTCCCAGCACAGCGACTTCGCGCTGACCGCGCGCGAACACCTCACGACACGGTAGGGAGAAGGTGGGGTTCTCCGGATGGGCGCCGGTCAGGCCCAGCAGCGCGTGTTCCGACAATGCGTAGACCACGCGCCCGATGCCAGTCCAGTACACCGCGCCAGCACACATGCAGCAGGGTTCGGCGCTGGTGTAGAGCGTGCAATGGGCCAGCTCATCAGGGCTCAACACCTTGGCGGCTTGGGCGGCCGCAGCCAGTTCGGCGTGCTGGGTCGGGTCGCCTTCCGGCGGCATGGAGTTGTTTCCGGCCTGGGCGATGACCCTGCCGCTGCGGTCGGCCACAACTGCGGCGAACGGATGCCGGCCGCGTTCGCGGGACTCCTCGGACAGGCGGATGGACAGGCGCAGCAGTTCCAGATCGAGTTCGTTGACGCCGGCGGGAACGAGGTTGCTGAAAGTCATGGATGGCTCCTTGGCAGTAAAGGCGCGAATGCGCGAATCAGTCGGCCAGCTTGGCGGTTTCGCCCTGGCTGGCGGACGCCTCCCGGTTCAGCAGGAGGTTGAGGACGATGGCGCTCAGTGCGCCGAGGAAGATGCCGCTCTCCAGCACCAGGCGCAGCGCGCCGTGGAAGTGTTCGAAGAGGGCCGGAAAGGACATGGGAAGCACGCCGACGCTCACCGACACTGCTACCACCAGGGCATTGCGGGTGCCCTCGAAGCGCACTCGCGACAGCTCCTGTATGCCAGCCACCGTGGTCATGCCGAACATCACGATGGCGCAGCCGCCGAGCACTGGCGTGGGCACGGCGGCGATCAGCGCGCCGAGCTTGGGAAACAGCCCCATGAGGATCATCAGTCCACCCGCGGCAGCCACCACGAAGCGACTCTTGATGTTGGAAAGGGCGATAAGGCCGGTGTTCTGGGTGAAGGCGTTGTAGGGAAAACTGTTGAACAGTCCACCGATCATCGTGGACAGGCCGTCTGCGCGGAACGCGTCGCCCAAGGTGCGCTGGGTGATGGTGCGGCCGGTGAGTTTGCCGATGGCCAGGCAGTTACCAGTGGTCTCGGCCATGATCACCAGCATCGCCAGGGTCATGATCAGAATGGGCGTCAGGGAGAATTCCGGCGCACCGAAGGCCATCGGCATGGACAGTTCGAACCAGGCCGCCTCCCCTACCCGGCCGAAGTCGGTCATACCGAAGGCAGCGGCAATCAAACTACCGGCGAACAACCCGATCAATACGCTGAGATTGCCGACGAAGCCCGAGAATCGCGCATGAATCACCAGGGTGACGGCGACCGTGGCAAGACCGAGCAGCAAGTTGGCGGGCTTGCCGAAATCCTCCGCGCCGGGGTTGCCGCCCCCCAGCCAGATGGCCGCCGCCGGCATCAGCGAAATACCGATGATGGTGATCAGGCTGCCGATCACCACCGGCGGGAAGAACCTCAGCAGACGACTGAACACGGGTGCCAGGGCAATGGTAATGACCCCTGCGGCGATCACCGCACCGAACACCTGGGTCAGTCCGTAGGACTTGCCGATCATGATCATCGGCGCAAGCGCGATGAAGGAGCAGGCCTGCACCAGCGGCAGGCGCGCGCCGAAGCGCCAGAAACCGAGGGTCTGGATCAGGGTGGCAATGCCCGAAGTGAGCAGGTTGGCGTTGATCAGCAACACCACTTCGGCGCTGGAAAGCCCCAGTGCGCTGCCGAGGATCAGAGGCACGGCCACCGCGCCGGCATATAGCACCAGCACATGTTGCAGGCCGTAAGTAACGAGTTGGCGAACGGGAAGCAGCTGGTCCACCGGGTGCGGATGGTTCATGGAGGTACTCCTGCAAAGCAACGTGTTCTTGTTCTTGGGTGTGGGTTGCCCAGCGATTCGAGGAGGCAGTGCTGGCTGCGGGGCATATTCCCTGCTTGCTGACGATGGAACAAATGAATAACTATCGTTTCTATCGATGGATCAATGGAAGTTCGCCATGCGTTTTTCACTGGATCAGTTGCAGGTGCTGGTCACCGTTGCCCAGGCGGGCTCCTTCTCCGCGGCGGCGCGCCGGCTGGGGCGCACGCAGTCGACGGTCAGTGCCGCCATCGCCAACCTGGAAACCGACCTGGGCGTGGAGCTGTTCGACCGGTCCACGCGCATTCCCGCACTGACCGCTGCCGGTCAGAAGCTTCTGCTGGAGGCCGAGGCTGTACTGGAGCGTTGCCTGGCTCTGGAAGGCCATGCCGACAGCCTGACAGTGGAGACCGAGCCGAGCCTGACGCTGGCCATCGAGGTGCCCTACAACACCGTGATGCCGGTACTGCGCGACTTCGAGCAGGTTTTTCCCTATGTCGACCTGGTCGTCCGCCACCCGGTGTATGGCGATGTGGCAGGCATGGTGCAGAAGGGCGAAGTCGAGATGGGCATCGCCTTCTCCCAGCCTGAATACCCACGGGAGTTGGAGTTCCAGCAGTTGGGCAAGCTGATCATGGTGCACGTCACCCACCCTTCACATCCGCTGGCGCAGCTGGCCCAGGTCAGTTTTGCCGACCTGCACGCCCATAGGCGACTGGCTTTCAGTGCCCACGCCAACAAACTGCCCAGCAGTGAATACCTGCGTTCCACCCAGTTATGGCAGGCAGAAAGCTATATGGCGCTGTTGGAGATGGTGCGCGCCGGCCTCGGCTGGGCCACCCTGCCCCGCCAACTGATCCATCGGGAGCTGGCCGTCGGTGATCTGATGGAGCTGGATCTCGTGGCCTATCCCCATACGGACTGGCTGGTGGGCGTGGACCTGATCTGGCCGCGTCGGCAAGGCCGGGGCAAAGCCAAGCGTTGGTTAAGGGAGCGGCTGATGCGCAACAAGGTGTTCGAGCTGGATAGCCAGGGCAAGGCGACGACCCTCTAGGACGAGGCTCCCATGTCGGGCGCAATGGTCCAGCATTCTGAACACTCGTTTTAGATGCTGAACCAGAAAATATTTTTATCTGCTACAAAATATCTATAAATATCAATCAGTTAGCAATTAAAAACCGATAAAAATCGGCCATTATTTTTTACGTTTTTCGTCGGCTTCGTTTGACATATTAAACGGCTCTGGCAGGCTATATAGCAGGTCTCGACCGGAAATCGCCCGCCGATTGCCGGCAGTGCTCGAGATCTCAGGTAGCGCTGGAACTGACTGGCGCGCCTGCACAGCAACGATAGGCTGAGCCTGTCCCAAGGTGAAATATGTCCAACAGCAACATTGGCAATAAGAAACAGACCACTCGTAAACCGGTCGTCCTGATGTCCATGGGCGCCCAGGAACGCAAGGGCCACGACTACCAGGTGATGACCCACAAGTACATCGTCCCGCTGGTAGAAATCTCCGAATGTGTACCGGTCCTCGTGCCCACCTGCTGCGGCACCGAAGACCTCCAGCAGTACCTCGATATGGCTGACGGCGTTTACCTCACCGGTGCCGGCAGCAACATCGACCCGACCCTCTACGGCCAGGAGAACCTGACGCCGGAGAAAGGTCAGGACAAGGATCGCGACCTCTTCGACCTGCCCCTGGTTCGTGCTGCCATCGAGCGCGGCCTGCCGATCTTCGGCATCTGCCGTGGCATGCAGGAAATCAACGTCGCCCTGGGCGGCGACATGTACCAGAAGGTCTATGCCGAGCCCGGCTTCAACGACCACCGCGAAAACACTGAAGATCCGGTGGACGTCCAGTACGCCCCGGCGCACAGCGTGCGTGTGGTTCAGAACAGCTGGCTGCACAAGGTCCTGGGTACCGACACCATTCAGGTGAACTCGCTGCACGGCCAGGGCCTGAAAACCCTCGGCAAGGGCATCGAGGCCATCGCCCGCGCTGAAGACGGACTGGTGGAAGCCATTCACGCACCAAACCTTTCGCCCTTCCTCTTCGCGGTGCAATGGCACCCGGAATGGCAGGCCGCGAAGAACCCCGACTCGGTGAAGATCTTCGAAGCCTTTGGTGAAGCCTGCCGCAAGCAGGTGGAACGCAAGGCCAAGGGCAAGGCGTTCGATCACGCTGCCTGAGACCGCACCCGTTGAATGAAAAAGCCCGGCAATTGCCGGGCTTTTTCATGTCTGGTGAACGGCTCGAGGCTGATCTTGCTCTCGTAGGGTGCGCCGATCCGCCCTGTTCACCGCTGTCGCCCTCCTCCCAGCCTCGCCAGCCACAGCGTCAGCACCACCACCACGCACATGCAGGCGAACGCCAGCCAGGCGTTCGGCCACAGAAGCGGCATGCCGAACAGGATCAGGCTGTCATTGCCGCCCGGCACCAGGGTAGCGCCGAACCCCATCAATACCCCGCCCCCGAAGCATTTCAGCAAGGCCAGGGGTGTCGGCCAGCGGTGCTCCCAGAGCCCGGCGCTCCAGCCACCCAGCAACGCGCCAATGAACATCGCCGGCAACAGCAAACCGCGCAGGCCCAGCTCCATGAACCGACCGGTGGCCATCTCGGCAAGGATGTCCGTGTAGGCCCAGGCGCCGACGCAAACGAAAAGCAGGAGGAAGGCCACGCCGAGAACGATGGTGGCGTGGTGCGGAGACCAGATCGTTGCTTGAACTGCGCCGTTGTGCCGGTTCCAGGCCAACCAGCCCAGGCGCGCCACCAACGCCGCAATGATCATCGGGACCAGGCCGATGGGCACCTGCTCCAGCCAGTCGGGAATCGCCACTGGCATGGCGGCGGTCATGCCGACAATACGGCCGGCCAGGGCAAAGCCGGCAAGAAAGCCCAGCGGCGTTGCCAGCCAGGCCCATTGCCCGGAGCCGATCCGCGCCACTACACCAAAGGCGCAGCCCCCATTGATGAACGCACCGACTCCCAGTAACGCGCCGCCCAATGCCGCATGCCAGTGCAATGCACGGCCCATGGGAACCATCGGCAGGACATCGAAGGCCCGCAGCAGGACGAATCCACCCAGCACCCAGAGAGAGGTTTCCAGCAACGCGCGAAAGCGTGCCCATCGACGCTTGTTCACCACGTCTTCCAGTGCGGCCACCATACAGGTGCCACCACGCTGCACGGCAAAGCCCATCAGCAGGGCAAGAAACACACTCGCCAACACAATCACGCCCTCGCCCTCCACAGGCCGGGTCTTAGGGCAAGATTAGCGGACCCTCAGAGAGCGCAACTGCTCCAGCATCCAGGCGTGGGCATCACTGCGCGCGTACTTGGCGTGGCTGTAGAGCCGCAGCGCATAGGGCGGGATCTCGAAAGGCGCCGGAAAGAGTTCGACACCGGCCACCTGCTGCAGCGTACGCGCGGCATGGCCGGGCACTGTCATGAGCAGGTCGGTGCTGCCGACGATGAACGGCGCTGCCATCACGGTAGGCAGTTGCACCGCCACTTCTCGCTGCAACCCCATCCCCTCCAGAACATGGTCGATAGCGCCGCTGGATTCGTTCCAGGGCGTCACCACGACGTGGCGCTCCGCCAGGTAGCCAGCGACATCGAGGGTGCCGCGCACCCGTGGGTGGGCGCGCCGGGCGATGACCAGGTAGCGGTCGCTCAGCCAGTCCAGCACTTCCACCCCGCCAGGCAACTGATCCCGCCCTTCGCTGTAGCCGAGGGCGAAATCGATGCGGCCGCTGGCCAGGTCTTCGATGGACACCTTGCGCTCGGACTGCACCAGGCGCACACGTATTCCCGGTGCGACCACCTGCAAACGCTGCATCAAGGAGGGCAGCAAGGCGAAAGCGGTGTAGTCGGTGGCGGCGAACGTGAACGTGCGTTGGCTGCTGGCCGGGTCGAAGGGTTCCCACTGTCCCAGCCCCTCGGCGAGGGTCTTCAGGGCGCCGCTCACGGATTCCGCCAGCAGCTCGGCGCGGTGAGTCGGGTGCATGCGGTTGCCCTGGCGAATGAACAGCTCGTCGTTCAGCGCCTCGCGCAACCGGCCCAGGGCATGGCTGAAGGCCGAAGCACTGATGGCCAGCTCGGCGGCGGCGGAGGTGACGCTGCGATGGCGATAGAGGGCGTCGAAGGCCAGGAGCAGGTTGAGGTCGAGACGGCGCAGAGCGGAATGCATGATATTCACTTTCCAATGATACAAATGCACTTCATGCACTCTATCAAAGGCTCTAGCATGGCGGCATCACTTACCCGTGGAGACTCTCCGTGACCATCGAAATCCGCCCCGCCAGGCCTGAAGACGCCCAACAGATCCTGGATTTCATCATCGAACTGGCGGTTTACGAACGGGCCGGCAACGAGGTCATCGCCAATGTCGAAGACATCCGCCGCACCCTGTTCGCCGACAACGCGCCGTCCCGCGCGCTGATGTGCCTGAAAGACGGCCAGCCGATCGGCTATGCCGTGTACTTCTACAGCTACTCCACCTGGCTAGGCCGCAATGGCATCTACCTGGAAGATCTCTACATCACGCCAGATCAGCGCGGCATTGGCGCAGGCCGCCGTTTGCTGCGGGAAATCGCCCGCGAAGCCCGCGCCAACGACTGCGGTCGCCTGGAATGGAGCGTGCTGGACTGGAACCAACCCGCCATCGACTTCTACCACTCCATCGGCGCCCGGCCCCAGAACGAATGGGTGCGCTATCGCCTGGACGGCGACGCCCTGCGCGAGTTCGCCGAAAGCAACGGTTGAGACCAGGAACTCCAGCATCCGCAGCTTCTTGCCTGGTGTTTTGGACGACTCAACGTGCGTCCGAGACGATCAGCGGGTCCGCGAAGCATTTCGGACTCTGGTTTATGGCATTGCCTGTGCGAAAATGGCTGAATTGCTGAAACAGATGTCGCTGGAGACTGTATGGAAATTCTGGATTACGAAGACAGCCTTGAAACCTATCTGGGCGAACTGAGCAGAAAGAAGATCACGATAGTTTCTGCCTTCGCCAGCGGCACTGAGCCCCTGATCGACCAATTGATCGAGAATGGCAACCAGCTGGATATTCTGGTTGGCACCATCAACTCGCTGACCGCCCCCGATTTCATCGAACACTGCCTCAACGAGTCCAATCCTGATCTGGCCCTGACGGTGGACTTCCGCTACCAGGCGAGCGTGAACTGGAAGCTCTACCTGATCGAGCCGGATGTCGTCATCGTCGGCAGCGCCAACCTCACCCAGGTCGGCGTCAGCCTTGTGCGCGATACCTGCACCGTCATCACCGACGCCGCCCTGTACGACGCCTACCTGGCACGCGTCCAGGCGATCAAGGGCATCGAAGGCGTAATGGCCTGCAACCACGCCCAGGCCTTTGAAGATGCGCTGGACGTTTACAAGCAGAACCATCGCCGTATGCAGGCGGGTCTGGCGCGTACCGCCGAATACCTGGACAGCGAAGGCTGGCTGGGCGATGACACCAACCAGAGCATCCCGTTGTTCATCTGGTACAGCGACCATTCGAAGCAGTCCGAAGACGAAGCCCGCGATCACCTGAAATCCAGCAGTGATGGCGTGGCCTGGGACGATGTCCGCGAGTTCTTCACCTACGAGTGCGCCGAGGGCGCCCTGCCCTACGAGGAAGGCGACGTTGTGCTGACTGCCCGTTGCAACGGGTCGCACATCGGCTTCTACACCTTCGACCGCATCCTCTATCGCGAAGGCACCTATTACATCTACGCCTATCGCAAGAAACGCTACACCCAGCCGTTCAAGCTCGATGGCGACAAGGAACTGCTCAAGGAAGCGATTCCGGTGTGGTACGAAGATGGCCGCACCGAGATCAACCGCGCCGATATTTTCCGCGTCATCGGTTGACCCCGTGCCGAGGGGACGGCTTGGCCGTCCTTTCGCCAATGAATTCGTCCCCACAAAATGGCCAATCCCCGGCACAGCACTTGTGGGGGCGATTTCCATCGCCAAACGGACCGCAGGTTCGCTCTTAGTTCCTCGTGGAGCGTTTACCTTGTAGGAGCGAATTCATTCGCGATTGAAATCGCTCCCACTACGACCTAGCAGGATAAGTGGCACCTGCGGACAACTCAGGAACCGACGCTGTCCAGCTGCGCGCGAATTCGCCGGTTCAGCCTGGCCAGGCGCTGACTGACGTCCGCCGCATCGTGGGGGGTGTCGGCGGCGTTCAGCTGGCGTGCGCAAAGGTTGAGCGCAGAAAGCACCACCAGTTCATTGGCGGTGACGTAGGGGAATTTCTTTTTGTTGGAGGCGATCTCCGCCTGCAGCATTGCTGCCGCGTCCTGCAGCACCTGCTCTTCGCCGGCCGGCGCCTTGATGTTGTACTCGCGCCCCAGGATGCGCAGCACGCGGACGCTGTCGGTACTCATGCGCTGGCGCGGCTCTCGCTGACGCGGCGGACCAGGGCCTGCAGGCGTTCGGCGGCGGCGTTGCTCTTCTCTTCCTGCTCCATCATCGACAGTTGCAGGCTGTCGTTTTCTTCGCGGGCCTTGCGCAGTTCGGCGCGAATACGTGCGTTATCGTCGGCGATGGCCTGGTTCTGCTGCAGCAGTTCGGTCACGAGCTGTTCGAGTTGTACGAGGGTATTGTCCAGCATGGGGTCGTCTCCCGGACGGGTGAAAAAGGCCGGGGAGCATAAAGAAAAGCCCCCTCTCTGGCCAGGAAAAATCAGGTTCTTCAGACAGGGCGTATGCTGTCAATTCAATGGCTTAGCTAAATTTCTTCATGTCGAACAGAAATTATCAGCCGCGCCTCGCCCGACGCGCGCGCCGGAACGATGACGAGTAGAATCCCGCGGTGAAGAAAGGTTCCGAGGTAGCGGTGGTGGAATTACAGCAAGGGTTCGTCCTGACCCGGCACTGGCGGGACACGCCGGAGGGCACGGAAGTCGAATTCTGGCTGGCCACCGATGCTGGCCCGCGACAGGTGCGCCTGCCGGTTCAGACCTCCGTTGCGTTCATTCCCGCCGTGCAACGCGAGCGCGCCGAATCGGTATTGGCCGGCGAGCGCGACGTGGAGCTGCGCGACCTTGCCCTCTGCGACTTCCAGCATCGGCCGGTGCTAGGGCTCTACTGCAACCAGCATCGCCAGTTGATGCGCCTGGACAAGGCCCTGCGCAAGGCCGGCGTGGATGTCTTCGAAGCGGATATCCGCCCGCCGGAACGCTACCTGATGGAGCGCTTCATTACCGCGCCCGTGCGCTTTGGCGGCACCCCGGACGCCAACGGCGTGCTGCTGGATGCCCAGCTCAAACCAGAGCCCGACTACCGCCCGAAGCTCAGGCTGGTGTCGCTGGATATCGAGACGACCGAGCGCGGCGAACTCTATTCCATCGCCCTGGAAGGCTGCGGCCAACGCCAGGTGTACATGCTCGGCCCGGCCAATGGCGATGCCAGCGAGGTCGACTTCCAGCTCGACTACCGGGACAGCCGCGCCGCGCTGCTGGAGGCGCTGAACAAATGGCTCGCTGAACACGACCCGGATGCAATCATCGGCTGGAACCTGGTGCAGTTCGACCTGCGCGTGCTGCAGGCCCACGCCGAGAAACTCAAGGTACCGCTGCTCCTGGGACGAGGCGGCGATCCCATGGGCTGGCGCGAGCACGGCAGCGGCAACAACCACTTCTTCGCCGAGGCCACCGGACGGCTGATCATCGATGGCATCGAAGCCCTGCGCTCAGCAACCTGGAGTTTCCCCTCCTTCAGCCTGGAAAGTGTGGCCCAGGCACTGCTTGGCGAAGGCAAGGCGATCGACACGCCCTACCAGCGCATGGACGAGATCAACCGCATGTTCGCCGAGGACAAACCCGCCCTGGCGCGCTACAACCTCAAGGATTGCGAGCTGGTCACCCGCATCTTCGAGAAAACCGAACTGCTCCACTTCCTCCTGGAGCGGGCCACGGTCACGGGCCTGGCCACCGACCGCAGCGGCGGATCGGTAGCGGCTTTCACCCACCTCTACATGCCGCTGATGCATCGCCAGGGCTTCGTCGCACCCAATCTTGGCGAGAAGAAACCCGAAGCGAGCCCGGGCGGTTTCGTGATGAACTCGCGACCCGGTCTCTACGAGTCGGTCCTGGTGCTGGACTACAAGAGCCTCTACCCGTCGATCATCCGCAGCTTCCTGATCGACCCGGTGGGCCTGATAGAGGGCCTCAGGCAACCGGATGACGAGCACTCCGTTCCCGGCTTTCGCGGGGGACGCTTCTCCCGCACGCGGCACAGCCTGCCCGCCATCGTGGCGAGAGTCTGGCAGAGCCGCGATGAGGCCAAGCGCGACGGCAACAAGGCGCTGTCCCAGGCGCTGAAGATCATCATGAATGCCTTCTACGGTGTGCTCGGGTCCAGTGGCTGCCGATTCTTCGATCCGCGCCTGGCGTCCTCTATCACCATGCGTGGCCACGAGATCATGCGTCGCACCCGCGAGCTGATCGAAGCCCAGGGCTACAGCGTGATCTATGGCGATACCGACTCCACCTTCGTCTGGCTCAAGCGTCTCCACGAGGAAAGCGAAGCCGCGCACATCGGCCGCAGCCTGGTACAGCAGGTCAACCAATGGTGGCGCGAGCACCTGCAACAGGAGTACGGACTGGAGAGCGCCCTGGAGCTACAGTTCGAAACCCACTACCAGCGCTTCCTGATGCCCACCATCCGTGGCGCAGAGGAAGGCAGCAAGAAGCGCTACGCCGGCCTGGTGAAGCGTGCCGACGGCAGCCAGGAAATGGTCTTCAAGGGCCTGGAAACAGTTCGCACCGATTGGTCGCCACTGGCCCAGCAGTTCCAGCAGGAGCTCTACCAGCGCATCTTCAACCGTCAGTCGTATAGGGATTACGTGCGCGACTACGTTCAACGGACCCTGGCCGGTGAGCTGGACGAGCAGCTGGTCTATCGCAAGCGCTTGCGCCGCCAACTCAACGACTACACCCGCAACGTACCACCCCACGTCCGCGCAGCGCGCATGGCCGACGACTTCAACGACAGCCTGGGCCGCCCGCGCCAGTACCAGAACGGCGGCTGGATCAGTTACCTGATCACGGTCAACGGCCCCGAACCGTTGGAGACGCGCCGCTCGGCCATCGACTACGACCACTATCTGACCCGACAGCTGCAACCCATTGCGGACGCCATCCTGCCCTTCGTGGGGGATGATTTCGCGTCACTGATCGACAAGCAGATGGCGCTGTTCTAGACCGGTCCTGCCGTAGGTTGGGCAGAGGAACGAAGCCCAACGCTCCAGGCTCGGCATCGCTGCGCTGGGCCTCGCAGCGCGAGGCGCCAACCTGCGGCTTCCTCAGATCGAGATCAGCCCATGCTCCAGGGCGTACTTGACCAGCGCCGCAGGGGTATCGATGTTCAGCTTGCGGCGAATGCTGAGGCGGTAGGTTTCCACTGTGCGCACGCTGATATCCAGCTCGCGCGCTACTTCCTTGTTGTTCAACCCCTTGGCGAGCATCGACAAGACCTGCAACTCCCGCGGGGTCAGTTCGTTCTCGTCGCGGACGTTGGTGGCCAGCTTGCGGGCGATTTCCGGGCTGTAGAAGCTGCCGCCGGCGACGATGGCCTCGATGGCGGCAATCAGCTCGGTGGAGGGAGCATTCTTCAGCACATAGCCGAAGGCACCAGCGTTGATGGAGGTGCGCACGTACTCCTGATTGTCGTACATGCTGAGGATCAGGATCTTGATGCCCGGATACAGGCTGCACAGCCTGCGGGTCAGCTCCAGGCCGTTCATGTCCTTCAGGCCGACGTCCACCAGCAGCAGGTCCAGCTCGGTGTTGGCCACCAGCTCCAGCGCCTCGGCACCGGACTCGGCCTGGGCCACCACCTCGAAGTGCGGCATTGCCGAGAGCAGGGATTTCACGCCATCGCGGACCAGCACGTGGTCGTCGATCAGGGCGATTCTGATGGGGTTGGGAAAGCTCATGACGGCCTCTTGGTTCGCTTGGAAGTCGAGCCGATCAAGCTCTCTGCACGGGTATCTCGACCTGAAGCTCCGTTCGGCCGTGAGAAGAGGAGATGGTGAATGTCCCGCGATGATGATCGACCCGTTCCCTGATGTTCCTCAGGCCAATACCGTGACTCCTGTCCACCAGCCCGGTGTCGAATCCCACGCCGTTGTCTTCGACCCGCAGGACGATGGCGCCCTGGCTGGCGGCGAGCGAGATTATAGCGGCGCTGGCCCTGGAGTGGCGCTCGATGTTGCCCAGGGCTTCCTGGATGATGCGGAACAGCGTGACGCGGACGTCCATGCCGAGGCTGGCATCGTCAAGGCCGCGCTCGTACTGGGTACGAATGCCGGTGCGCTGCTCGAATTCGTGAATCAGTTGGTCGATGGCCGGCGACAGGCCGAGGGTATCCAGCAATGACGGCCGCAGGTCGTGGGAGATGCGGCGGATCTCGCCGATGGCCTCGCCGAGGCGCGCCGTGCCCGCACGCAGGTTCTCCAGTCCCCTCTCCCGCCCGTTCTCCAACTCCAGGCCGGCCAGCTCGAACTGGAACTTGATCGACACCAGTTGCTGGCTGATACCGTCGTGCAACTCACGGGATACCCGTGAGCGCTCCTCTTCCTGCAGGTGGACGATGCGCTGGTTGAGGGCCGACAGCTTGCGGTCGGCCAAGCGGTGCTCGGTGAAGTTCAGCATCAGGCCGCCGGTGAACACCACCAATATCGCGATCAGCGAGAACGAAGCGATGGCCAGCACCGTCGTCAGCACCCCCGTGGCCACTTCCTGGCGTGATTTGAGCGTGGCCACTTCCACGTCGTCGATGTAGATGCCGGTGCCCAGCATCCAGCCCCAGCGGTCGAGCATCACCACATAGGAAAGTTTCTCAGTCACCTGGCGGGTGGAGGGCTTTTCCCAGGCGTAGAGCTGGTAGCCATCGCCGCGCTCGGCACTGTCGAGCAGCGCCTGGATCACCGGCAGGCCGTTCTTGTCCTTCATGCCGATGAGTTCCTTGCCCACCAGGTTCGCCTGACGGGGATGCATCAGGTTCTTGCCATGCCGGTCGTAGACAAAGAAATAGCCGTCCAGCCCGAAACTCGCCCGTGCCAGCATGCGCAGCGCCTGCTGCCGCGCCTCCTCGTCGTCGCGGCCGCTCTCATACAGGGGCGCGATCAGGCTCAGGGCCAGCTCCAGGTAATTCTTCAGCTCGGCCTTCTTGGCCGCCATGATGCTGCTCTCCACCAGCTTGGCTTGCTCTTCCTCCAGCTTCTGGCTCTGGGCGAACACCAGGACGCAGATGAACAGTACCGACACGATGAGCGGCAGGACACTGAGCGTCACGATCTTGTACTTGAGCTGCATGTCACTCACTTCTCGTAGGGTGGAAGTCGCTTTTCACTTCCACCACAGGTACCTGGGCGACGCCGATGGTGGATCGATGAAGCGTGATCCACCCGTGGGAGCGAATTCATTCGCGATGCGCCGACCTCACACTTGCGAGGCTTCGAACCCGGCGCGAATCTTCTCTTCCGGCAACTGGTCGCCAATGAAGACCATCACGCTTTCGCGCGCCTCGCCTTCCTGCCACTCGGTGTCCCAATCGAAGCCGTAGAGCCGCAGTACGCCCTGGAACACCAGGCGGCGGGGCTCACCCTCGACGCAGAGCACGCCCTTGTAGCGCAGCATGGAATTGCCGTGTTCCTCCAGCAGCGCTTCCATGAAGGCGCTTAGCCGGTCCATATCCAGCGGCCGCTCGCTTTTCAGCACCAGGGTGCCGATGCGATCGGGGGTGCCGGCCGGACTCAGGGGACGCAGGATCAGCGCCGGGCCGACATCGGCATTGAGGTTGAAGCCGCGCACGTCGAGCAACTCGGCGAGATCGATGCGGCCATGGTCCACCACGCGGATCGGGGCACGGCGGTTGATGCGTGAGAGGCGCTGGCAGAGCACGTCGAAGTGGCCTTCATCCACCAGGTCACGCTTGCTCACCAGGATCCGGTCGGCAAAGCCGACCTGGGCCTGGGCGATGGTTTCCTGCAAGTGGCGCTCGGCATTCACCGCGTCCACCAGGGTGATGATGCCGTCCAGTACGTAGCGCTCGCAGAGCTCTTCATCGGCGAAGAAGGTCTGCGCTACCGGCGCCGGGTCGGCCAGGCCAGTGCACTCGATTACCAGGCGGTCGAAGGCCAGCTCGCCAGCATCCAGGCGCTCCAGCAGGAGGAAAAGCGCTTTCTCCAACTCGACATGAATGGAGCAGCAGACGCAGCCATTGGCCAGGGTCATCACCTGCACCGGCTCTTCACCGAGCAGTTGGCCGTCGATGGGCGTCTCGCTGAACTCGTTCTCGATCACGGCGATCTTCAGGCCGTGCTCGGCCTTGAGTATGTGTTTCAGCAGAGTGGTCTTGCCGGCACCGAGAAAACCGCTGAGCACGGTGACGGGAATGGGGAGATGGGCAGACATCGGGGCAATCCTCGAAATCAGGTTTCAACCCGTAGGAGCGAGCTTGCTCGCGAACAGTTCTTCGCGAGCAAGCTCGCTCCTACAAAAAAAATGGGCTCCGGGGGGGATGACCGGAAACAAGAGCGCCACGACAGGCGTGGCGCTCAGGTTACCGCATCAGGCGTTCAACAGCAGCGTATGGGCCGTCCCTTGCCACCGCCGTAGCGGGCGTCCTGCCGCTCGCGGAAGAACTCCTCGTAACTCATCACCGGCTTGTCCGGGTGCTTGTTCTGCATGTGCTCGACATAGTTGTCGTAGTCCGGCATGCCCACGAGCATGCGCGCGGCCTGCCCGAGGTACTTACCCATGCGGCCGAGGTCATTGAACATGCTCGCGGTCTCCTCAAGCGTCCGGAATCGGCTGGAACGGCGCTTCCTTGTCGGTGCGCTCGGACTTCATCCAGGCACTGCGTCCCACCTTGATGGCGTAGAACAGGATGCTCAGCACCACGAAGAGGAACAGCACGGTCAGGGTCGAGTTGGTGTAGGCGTTGAAGATCACGTGCTGCATCTGGCCCATATCCTTGGCCGGAGCCAGGATCTGGCCGGCACTCGCGGCATCGCTGTACTTCTTGGCCAGGGCCAGGAAGCCGACGGCCGGGTTCGGGTCGAGCAGCTTGATCAGGCCTGCGGTGGTGGTGCAGATCAGCAGCCACACGGCCGGTACCAGGGTGACCCAGACATAGCGCTGGCGCTTCATCTTGATCAGTACCACGCAGCCCAGCATCAGGGCGATACCCGCCAGCATCTGGTTGGAGATACCGAACAGCGGCCACAGGGTGTTGATACCGCCCAGCGGGTCGACCACGCCCTGGTACAACAACCAGCCCCACAGTGCCACGCAACCGGCGGTGGCAATGACGT
The DNA here is from genome assembly GCF_029873115.1 of Pseudomonas sp. BN606. Taxonomy (NCBI): domain Bacteria; kingdom Pseudomonadati; phylum Pseudomonadota; class Gammaproteobacteria; order Pseudomonadales; family Pseudomonadaceae; genus Pseudomonas; species Pseudomonas sp. BN606. The sequence goes on from NZ_SSOF01000075.1 coordinate 207,295, forward strand.
TGGCGGTCCAGGACTCGGTTTTCTTCAGGGCCGGGACGAAGTTGCCCAGCAGGTCCTGCAGCATGAAGCGCCCGGCACGGGTACCGGCGTCCACGGCGGTGAGGATGAACAGCGCCTCGAAGAGAATCGCGAAGTGGTACCAGAAGGCCATGGTGTTCTCACCCGGCAGCACCTGGTGAAGGATCTGCGCGATACCCACGGCCAGGGTCGGCGCACCGCCGGCACGGGCCAGGATGCTGTGCTCGCCGATATCGGTCGCCGTCTGCTGGAGCACTTCCGGCGTGATGGCGAAGCCCCAGCTGGTGACGGTGGCGGCAACGGCGTTGACGTCGGTGCCCACCAGCGCGGCAGGGCTGTTCATGGCGAAGTACACACCCGGCTCGATCACCGAGGCGGCGACCATGGCCATGATGGCGACGAAGGACTCCATCAGCATGCCGCCGTAGCCGATGTAGCGGGCGTGGGTTTCGTTGGCCAGCAGCTTGGGCGTGGTGCCGGAGCTGATCAGCGCATGGAAGCCGGATACCGCGCCACAGGCGATGGTGATGAACAGGAACGGGAACAGGGTGCCCTTCCACACCGGGCCGGTGCCGTCGACGAACTGGGTCAGCGCCGGCATTTTCAGCTCGGGGGCGATGACCAGGATGCCGATGGCCAGACCAACGATGGTGCCGATCTTGAGGAAGGTCGACAGGTAGTCACGCGGAGCGAGGATCAGCCAAACCGGCAGCACGGCGGCCACGAAGCCATAGCCGATCAGCATCCAGGTGATCTGCACGCCGGTGAAGGTGAAGGCCGGACCCCAGACCGGGTCGGCGGCCACTATGCCGCCAAGCCAGATGGAGGCCAGCAGCAGCACCACGCCGATAAGGGAAATCTCGCCGATGCGGCCCGGACGGATGTAGCGCATGTAGACGCCCATGAACACCGCGATCGGGATGGTCGCCATCACGGTGAACATGCCCCACGGGCTTTCGGCCAGGGCTTTCACCACGATCAGAGCCAGCACCGCGAGGATGATGATCATGATCAGGAAGCAGCCGAACAGGGCGATGGTGCCCGGAATCCGTCCCATCTCTTCGCGGACCATGTCCCCGAGGGAACGGCCGTTACGGCGGGTGGAGAGGAACAGCACCATGAAGTCCTGCACGGCACCGGCCAGGACCACGCCGGCGATCAGCCAGAGCGTGCCGGGCAGGTAGCCCATCTGCGCGGCGAGTACCGGACCCACCAGCGGCCCAGCGCCAGCGATGGCAGCGAAGTGGTGACCGAAGAGGATGTGCTTGTTGGTCGGAACGTAGTCCAGACCATCGTTGTTGAGCACTGCAGGTGTTGCGCGGGAGGCGTCCAGCTGCATCACCTTGTTGGCGATGAACAGGCTGTAGTAGCGGTAGGCAATCAGGTAGATCGCGGTTGCAGCAGTAACGATCCAGAGGGCGTTGATGGCTTCGCCCCGACGCAGTGCCACGGTACCCAGCGCGAATGCGCCAAGCAGGGCAACGGCGAACCAGGCGATTCGGGTAGCCAGTTGAGTCATTGAATTGTCTCCTGCCGCTGGGGGTCACCTGCGGCGGCTTTTGTTGTTGTTTATGCCCGGATAGGGGCAGCCGACACTATCGGCGCCTGGCCGCCACGGAGTAATTCGCACAACTACGAAGCACGACTACGTAATAATACGTAGCCAGTACGAGCCAACGTGGTGCATACGAGATGGGGCGCCAACTTGTGGAGGCGATTTCAATCGCCAACCGGACCGCAGGTTCGCCCCTGCAGGGGGCAGCTTCGCCGCCCTTGGCGAATGAATTCGCCCCTACAAGGCCTCAACGACTGAGCAGCAACCTGCCGCCCAGGCCCAGCAGGAACACGCCCATCAGGGTCTCGAACACCACCTTGAAACGCATGAAGCCACCGCGCACCGCCGGGTTGGAGAAAAGCAGCGCCATCCCGCAGTACCAGAGGCCGGAGACACCGGCAGCGATGACGACAATGGCCGCGTAGAACCAGGCTGGCGCATGCACCGGCACCATCACGGCGAAGATACTGCCGTAGAAAGCCAGTGCCTTGGGGTTGGTCATGCTCACCAGGTAGCCCTTGCGCGCGGCGGCGAAGGCGCTGGACTCGAGCTGGCCCGGTGCAACGGCGGCGGGCTTGCGGGCGCCAAGGATCATTCGTCCGCCCAGCCAGATCAGATAGGCGGCGCCCGCCAGTTTGATGCCGAGATAAAGCCACTCCACCTGCGACACGATCAGCCCCAACCCGGCGACAGCCAACAGCGCCCAGGTGGAGGAGGCAGCTGCCAGGCCAAGCCCGGTGGCCACACCGGCACGGCGCGAGCTGAGGGTCGCGGTGGAAGTGACGATGGCGAAGTTGGGACCGGGGCTGACGACGCTCAGCACCAGGACGCCGGAAATGGCCAGCAATGCTGCGAGGTAGTCCAAGGCAGACTCCTGTCGGATCGGTCGGGAAATGTGGGCCAGTATATCCGTGCTCCCGCCGACGGCGAAGGATGCCTGTCGAGACGCCCTCTCCCGCCAGGGAGAGGGCTATGAGCGTGGAACCTCAGGGCGTCAAAGGAATGGGGAGGTCGTCGTTCATGTCATCCGGCGGGTTGTTTCTCACCCGCGGAATGCCTGCCGCGAACCAGCTGGAGTTGGCGGCGTTGCGGATCAGTAGCACTGGGCTGACGCAGGGATTCGGCGGGACGGGATCGAAGACGTCGTTGATCACGAAATCGCCTTCCTCGGTCAGGGGGACGCCGACCAGGTCGGTGCTGCTTTCAATGAAGGGCGCGATGCTGCCGCAGAACAGGGTTGCGAAAACCGATTGTCCGGTGGCCCTGCCGATGTTGTTGCCGCCGCCCAGGATCAGCCCGCGCCCTTCGGCCCGGAATGCTCCCGTGATGCTGACCCTGGCCTCGAAGGTGCGAATTACCCAGATCTGCCCGGCCGGCTGCACACCGCGCACCAGGTTGCGATTGACGACCGTGGCAATGTCTTCAGTGCCCTGACCGCTGGAAACCGGCAGCACGCCGATACCACCCCTGAAGCGCAACAGGTCGTCCTCAGCGAGGGCCGTGGAGGCCAATGCGCCGGCTAGCAGCAGCACTGGAATGGCGAGTGCAATTGTTCTTTTCATTTCTGTACCTCCTGTCAGGCATCTGCCCTGGACGTGGCAGGTGGCCGCTGAGCGGAGAAAGGAGGCGGGTCGGAAAGCCCTATCGCGAGGGCAGTGACCGGGCGGCAGGTGAGGTGCCGCGGGATGGATGGGTCGCTGGATTGGCGCTGGCCGTGCAGGGTCGCCGAGCGAACCGCCTTTCTCCTCCGGTGGTATGTGGGCCAAAGGCCCCAACCGTCCGTCAGAGTTGGCACGAGCGCGAATAGCAAGATGGCGGGGGTGCTGAACTCTGGAAGTACTGCACCGGCGATTATAAGCCCGTGCCGTTGTGTCCCTCGCCCGTCCGTCCCCTGCCCTCCTCCAGTCCGTACCCCCCGTCGGGGATTCCCTGCGCCTCGCCGGCGGCCACCTCGGCGCCCAGCAACGTCATCAGGAACAACCAGAGACAGGCACCGGCCAATGGCCAGCGGTTATTCCGGCGAAGCCGCCGGCCATACAGGACAGACGATCGACTGCTCATAGGCACTGCTCCCGGCCAACGGCCCCGGGGGTCGTCGATCACCCCGTGGCGACGACATTGGTCTTACAGGAAGGTTATGCGCCGCCACGTAGAAGCCCAGGCCTTCCATCGGACGATAACCGCCCTTCAGCCCCCGGATGCGCAACCTGCGGCATGCGCGCCTTCGGTGCCGCCCCACCAGGACGAGATGCCACCCCGCATCCTGCACCTGCCGCGCCGGAGTCGTGTCACTACAAAGTATGACTTTGAATATCACTACTTCGTCCGTTACCCGCCTTGGGAGGATTCATTAACGTTCGGCCGCCAACAGAACAATAAGGGTGGCCCCATGACTACAAGAACAAGGCACGCAGACTTCAGACCCCACGCACTGGCAGCCGCCATCGCCCTGGGTCTTTCCGCCACAGCCCAGGCGGTGACCTTCAATATCGGGGATATCGAAGGGCAGTTCGATTCATCCCTCTCGGTAGGTGCCAGTTGGTCCATGCGCAGCGCCGACCCGGACCTCATCGGCGCCAACAGCGGCGGCGACGGTCTGGCGCATACCTCCGACGACGCGCACCTGAACTTCAAGAAGGGGGAGACCTTCTCGAAGATCTTCAAGGGGATCCATGACCTCGAACTCAAGTACGGCGACACGGGCGTCTTCCTGCGCGGCAAGTACTGGTACGACTTCGAGCTGAAGGACGAGCAGCGTCCGTTCAAGGACATCGACGACAGCGGCCGCAAGGAAGGCGCCAAGTCCGCCGGCGCCCAGCTGCTGGATGCCTTCATCTACCACAACTACACCTTTGCCGAGATGCCGGGCAGCGTGCGCCTGGGCAAACAGGTGGTGAGCTGGGGCGAGAGCACCTTCATCCAGAACGGCATCAACACCGTGAACCCCATCGATGTGTCGGCATTCCGCCGTCCCGGGGCCGAGATCAAGGAAGGCCTGATCCCGGTGAACATGTTCTACGTGTCCCAGAGCCTGACCGACAATCTGTCGGCCGAAGCCTTCTACCAGTTGGAGTGGGACCAGACCGTCGTCGACAACTGCGGCACCTTCTTCTCTCAACCGGACGTGGTCGCCGACGGCTGCGACGGCAACCTGGCGGTGCTGACCCCGGCCCTGGCGCCCTTTGGCCGCGCCTTCGGCTACCAGACCACCGGCGAAGGCGTGATCGTGCCCCGTGGCCCTGACCGCGATGCCCGTGACGATGGCCAGTGGGGCCTGGCGATCCGCTATATGTTCGAGCCGCTGGACACCGAGTTCGGCGCCTACTTCATGAACTACCACTCCCGAGCGCCGATCTTCAGCGTTCAGGCTGCGAACCAGGCCACCTACCGTGAATCCCTCGGCGTTCTCGCCGGCACCTCGACACCGGTGGTGCCGGGCGCGGCTCGACAGGGCGTGGCCATCGCCAACGTCGCCGGCGGTAGCAACTACTTCATCGAGTACCCTGAAGACATCCGCCTGTACGGCCTGAGCTTCTCTACCACCCTGCCCACCGGCACGGCCTGGAGCGGCGAGGTCAGCTACCGACCCAATGCTCCGGTGCAGTTGAACACCACCGACCTGCTCTACGGCGGCGTGCGCGGACTGGCGCAGTTCGGCGGCCCGTTCGCGGCGTTCTCCAATTTCTCGATCCTCGGTGGTAATCCGGCGTCCATTCCGGGCAGCACGCTCAACGGCTACGACCGAAAGGAAATCACCCAGCTGCAGACCACATTCGTGCACTTCTTCGACCAGGTGATGGGCGCCGAGCGACTGACCATGGTCGGCGAAGTGGGCGTGACCCATGTGGGCGGCCTGGAAAGCACCAACCAGGCGCGTTATGGCCGCGACCCGGTGTACGGCCCCGGCGCCCTGCCGAACAACACCTGCCGCGCGATCAACGCCGGCACCGTCGGCCCCAATGGCGAAAACGTCAGCAAGTACTGCAACGACGACGGCTTCACCACCAGCACCTCCTGGGGTTACCGAGTCCGCGCAGTGTGGGACTACAACGACGTGTTCGCCGGGGTGAACCTCAAGCCGAGCATCGCCTGGTCCCATGACGTCGACGGCTATTCCCCCGGTCCCGGCGGCAACTTCGAGGAAGGCCGCAAGGCCGTCAGCCTCGGCCTGGATGCCGACTACCAGAACACCTACACCGCCAGCCTGTCGTACACCGACTTCTTCGGTGGCGATTTCAACACCTCGATCGACCGCGACTTCCTCGCATTCAGCGTCGGCGTGAACTTCTGAGAGCCCCGGAGGCGATCCCCATGAAAAACAAAAAGCGCATCCTGCAATCGGGCGTACTGGCACTTTCCCTGCTGGCCGCCAGCGTGATGGCTGCGGCTCCGGCCGACCAGGTGGCCACACTCGGAACCAGTCTGACGCCCATCGGCGCGGAAAAGACCGGCAACGCCGACGGCAGCATCCCCGCATGGACTGGCGGCCTGCCCACCAGCGCCGGCGAGCCAGACGCCAAGGGCTTCCTTGCCGACCCCTTCGCGGGTGAGCAGCCGCTGTTCACCATCACCGCGGCCAATGCCCAGCAGTACAAGGACAAACTAACCCCGGGTCAGCTGGCGATGCTCCAGCGCTACCCGGACACCTACAAGATCCCGGTCTACAAGACCCACCGCACGGCAGCCCTGCCTGACGAGCTCTATGCAGCCATCCGCACCAGCGCGGAAAGGACCGAAAGTCTGGATGGCGGTAATGGCCTGAAGAATTTCGAAAGCCGCTACTACGCCTTCCCGATTCCCCAGTCCGGTGTCGAAGTGGTCTGGAACCACACCACCCGTTATCGCGGCGGCAACATCCACCGCTACATGACCCGCGTGCAGCCGCAGGCCAACGGCGCCTTCAACATGGTCCACTTCGAGGACGAGGTGTCCTACCCGGCCAACCTGCCGGACCTCGACAAGGCCAAGGCAGAGAACGTGCTCTTCTACTTCATCCAGCGGGTAACCGGTCCGGCTCGCCTGGCGGGCAACGTGCTGCTGGTCCACGAGACCATCGACCAGGTCAAGGAACCGCGCATGGCCTGGCTCTACAACGCCGGCCAGCGCCGCGTACGCCGCGCCCCGCAGGTGGCCTACGACGGCCCGGCCACCGCCGCCGATGGCCTGGCCACCTCCGACAACTACGACATGTTCAACGGCTCGCCGGACCGCTACGACTGGAAACTGGTCGGCAAAAAGGAGCTGTACATCCCCTACAACAGCTACAAGCTGGATGATCCGAAGCTCAAGTACAGCGAAATCATCAAGGCCGGCCACATCAACCAGGACCTGACCCGCTACGAGCTTCACCGCGTGTGGCACGTCGTGGCCACGCTGAAGCCGGGCGAACGGCACATCTATGCCAAGCGCGACATGTACTTCGACGAAGACACCTGGCAGCTCGCCGAGGTCGACCACTACGACGGCCGTGGCCAGCTCTGGCGCGTGGGTGAAGGCCATGCCCAGCAGTACTACAACCACAAGGTGCCGGGTTACACCGCCGAATCCCTGTACGACCTGATCTCCGGTCGCTACTCGGTATTGGGCCTGAAGAACGAGGAAAAACAGAGCTTCGTCTTCGGCGCCACAGCCTCGGCCGCCGACTACACCCCGGCTGCCCTGCGCCAGACTGGCGTGCGCTGAGAAATCAGCCGGCGCACTGTTGTGTCATCGATGTACTCCTGTGTTCGGCGGCCCCCAGGGGCCGCCTTTTTTGCGTACTGCGTTTTCCTCTGCAAGGATGAATTCACCCTGCGTGACGTCTTCGAGCGCCTCAATGCCGTCCAAACACCCACTGCGATTGCCACCCGGTCATCTGCCCCGCCCACGCCTACATGAGGCCCTGCTTCAGGGCGACTGCCGCCTGCGCCTGCTCTGCTCCCCCGCCGGTTACGGCAAGAGCGTGCTGCTGGCCGAATGCCTCCAGCAAATCCCGGAAGGCACCCGCGTGGCCTACCTCGACCTGCGCGGCGAAACGCTGTCGCCGAACGACTTCACCCGGCGCCTGACCGAGTCCCTGGGCTGCGAAACCTCCGACTTCGCCACCCTGCGCCAGTTGCTGGCGCGCGAACAGCAGCCCTTGTGGCTGGTGCTGGATGACTACTCGCGCTTCCCAGCAGTAGAACTCGACCGCTTGCTCAACGAACTGATCCAGTCAGCTTCGCGACAAGTGCAATGGTGGATCTCCAGCCGCCGCCGGCCGCAGCTTCAGCTGGCGCGCATGCTGCTCGATGGCGACCTTTTCGAACTGGGCAGCAACGAACTGGCGTTCACCGCAGCGGAAACTGCCCAACTGCTCCAGCACGCTGACCAGGGCGCCTCCTGGTCGGCCGCCCAGGACCTGCAACAGGAAATGCGCGGCTGGTGTGCCGGCACCCTGCTACGGATGCTTGGTCTCAAGGCTGGCACCCAGCAGGCCGCGGAGCTGTATCGCTCGCTGTTGCAGGACTACCTGCGCCACGAGCTGCTCGATGCCCTGCCACCCGAATGGCAGCAGGCGCTATTCACCCTGGCCCACTTCCCGCGCTTTGACCTCGAGCTGTGCGAGCACCTGCTCGGCACGGGCGAAGGTGGCCACCTGTTGTCGCAGTTGCGTGAGTGCGGCCTGTTCATCGAAGCGCTTGGCGACGACGAACATGCCCTGTGCATCCTGCCGGCCATCGCGCCCCTGCTGGCAGCCCAGCTGCCCTCAGGCATGAGCCGAACCCTCTATCGCCGCGCATGCCAGTGGTACATGAGCCAGGACCAGATTCGCCCGGCGCTGGAATATGCCCTCAAGGCCGAGCAACCGGAAGTGGCTGCCAGCCTGATGCAGCACTACACCCGTGACCGCCTGTTGCAGGGACGCAGCCTGGCCCTGCTGATGCAATGGCGCAGCGAGCTGCCGGAGACCCTGCTGGAAAGCACTCCGCGCCTGGTCCTGCTGAACGCCTGGGCATTGTTGCTATGCGGCCGACTGGACGAATCCCAGCGACTTACCGACAACCTGGCGCGCTTCCTCCCCCAACCCGATGCACGCCGTCAGCGGGGGTTGCTGGCGCAATGGAAAGCCCTGGCGGGCAACCTGGCCTTCCACCGTGGGCAATCCGGCCAGGCCCGGCAATTGCTCGACGAAGCCGTCCCCGAACTCCCAAAACACGCCTGGGCGCAGCGTCTGTTCTGCTGTGCCCTGCAGTTGGAACTGGCATTGATCGAAGGCCGCCTGGACGACGCGCAGGCCCTGAATCGCGTGGCCATCAAGGAAGCCCGCGAGCACGCGAGCCCGGCCATGGAAGCCGTGTTCGCCTTGGGGCATGTGAAGCTGCTGGAACTGCGCGGAGAACTGCTGCGCGCGGAAACCCTGCTCAAGCGCGTGTACAGCGAACTGAGCGTCGCCTGGGGCGCGGAAGCCAGCCCCATGCGCGGACGCGTGCAATTGCGTCGCGCCGCCCTGCTGTTGCAGCAAGGGCGCTATGAGGCAGCCGAAGAGGCCTACCTCGCCGGCCTTCAGGAAAGCCAGGCGTGCTCCGACGCGGCTGCGTTCTGGGCCTTCCTCGGCCTGGCAGAACTGGATGCCCTTCAGGAAGACCTGCCGAGGGCCTTCACACGCATTGCCGATGCCGAACGAATGATGCAGTACCGGCATATCAGCGTGCCGATGTACCAGGGCCTGCTGGTGCGCGCCAAAGCGCGCCTGTGGCTGCACCAGGGCCGCTCCAGCCATGCCGAGAAAGCACTGCTCGCCTTGCCCCCCGAAGCTTTTGAGATGTCCCCCTATGGCGCCCCCGACCTGCACCTGCGCCTGCGCCTGCTACTGGCGCAGGCGCGCTTGGCAAACGGCGTGGTAAGTGAGCCTCTGGCGCAACTGGAAACCATGCTCGAACAAGCGATGGCAGAAGGACGCCGGCCGCTGGCCTGCGAAATCGGCTTCAGCCTGGCCGAAGGCCTGTACGCCGACAACCGCCAGGCGCGAGCCCGCCAGGCCTTGCTGGAGGCTCTGGCGCTGGCGCGACAGATGGGCCTGGCCAGCGTCGAACGGGCATTCGCCCTGCGCAACCCGGCGATGATGCGCTGGGCCGGCGAAAGCGCCGGAGGCGACAACAGTGCGCCCGCCTCCCTGTTGAGCCGGCGTGAGCTGGAAGTGCTGCGGCTGATCGTGCGTGGCCACTCCAACCAGCAGATCGCCGAAAGCCTGTTCATCTCCTTGCACACGGTGAAAACCCACGCCCAGCGGATCAACTTCAAGCTCGGCGTAGAGCGCCGCACCCAGGCCATCGCTCGGGCCAAGGAGCTGGGACTGGCCAACTGAGGTGCCCTGCCCTGTTTGGCGTTCAGAGCACGTCCAGGGGGATCTTCAGGTAGCGGATGCCGTTGTCTTCGGCGGGCGGCAACTGACCGGCACGCATGTTCACCTGCACCGCCGGCAGGATCAGCGCCGGCATGGAAAGAGTGGCATCCCGCGCGGTACGCATGGCGACGAAGGCTTCTTCGTCGATGCCCTCGTGGGCATGCACGTTCTGCACACGCTGTTCGGCCACCGTGGTCTCGTAGCAGTACTCGTCCCGCCCCGGTGCCTTGTAGTCATGGCAGAGGAACAGCCGCGTCGCATCCGGCAAATCGAACAGACGTCGGATGGAGCGATACAGGGCGCGGGCGTCGCCACCCGGAAAATCGCAGCGGGCCGTGCCGTAGTCGGGCATGAACAGGGTGTCGCCGATGAACGCGGCATCGCCGATCAGGTAGGTCATGCAGGCCGGGGTATGACCCGGCGTATGGATCGCCAGCAGCTCCAGGTTGCCGATGGCCAGGCGGTCACCGTCCTGTAGCAGACGGTCGAACTGGCGCCCATCGGTGGCGAAGCCTTGCCCGGCATTGAACAACGTGCCAAAGCGCTGCTGAACTTCGGTGATCAACCCGCCGATGGCCAGCCGCCCTCCCAGCTCGCGCTTGAGCCAGGCGGCGGCGGACAGATGATCGGCATGCACATGGGTTTCCAGCAGCCAGTCGACCGTCAGGCCCTGCGCCCGCACATGGTCGGCAATGCGCCCGGCCCCGGCATGGGACGTCCGGCCACTGGCGGCGCAGTAATCCAGCACCGGGTCGACGACCGCGCCGTGGCCGCTGGCGGGATCGCTGACGACGTAACTGTAGGAACAGGTGGCCTCGTCGAAGAAGGCCTGCACCTGGGGACTCATGGAGGTCGCTCCCCTGCGACTGGGTTCGCCCTGAAGTATGGATCGCGAATCGCGGTGGGGCATCGGGCGTATCCTGACGATTCCTTTCTGCAGGGGGCGAATTCATTCGCCAACCAGGCTGCAAGTCCGGCCTCGTGGGGACAGCTCCGCTACCCATAGCGAATGAATTCGCCCCCACGAGGTTCTGCCCCCGTGCAATCAATCGCGCGGCGGCTCCACCCCACGCAGGGGAATCGGTGCCGACATGACGATGGAAGTACGGGTCTCGCCGAAGTGATTGATGCTGCCGACGAAGCGCTCCAGATGGCGGATATCCCGCGTCACCACCCGCAGGATGAAGGAGTCCTGCCCGGTGACGTGCAGGCACTCCAGCACCTCCGGCATCGTCTGCAACTGGGTGATCAGCCGCGCCTTTTCCGGCTGCGGCGTGGTCATGCCGATCAGCGCCATCACCTGGTAGCCGGCCTTCTCTGGCGACACCGAGGCGCGGTAGGCCTCGATTACCCCTGCCTCCTCCAGGCGCTTGAGGCGCTCGGAGGTGGCGGGTAGAGACAGCGCCACCTTTGATGCCAGGTCGGTCAGGGAAATCCGCCCCTCACGCTGCACGACCTGCAGGATTCTCCAGGACTTTGCATCCAACTCCATATTTTTCAGGCCCCTCGCTAAAACTCGTTAAATATTCAGGCGATTCGCAAAAACTACCGTAATCCCTGCATTCAGGCTAAGTGCAGTGCAGCGCAGACTATTGCCCAAGTCCACTACCCCGGAGCCTTCCGCATGGAAGCCCTTCTGTTTCTCAAATCCGTCCTCATTGGCCTGTCCATCGCCGCCCCGGTCGGCCCCATCGGCCTCCTGTGCATCCAGCGAACCCTGGGCCACGGCGCGCGCATCGGCTTCATCAGCGGCCTGGGCGCGGCGGCAGCGGATGCCTGCTATGGCGCCCTGGGCGCCTTCGGCATCGGCGCCATTACCAGCGTCTTCGTTGCACTGGCCTCGCCGCTCGCCCTGGCTGGCGCCTTGTTCCTGGCCTGGATGGGCATGAAGATGCTGCGCGCAACGCCCCCGGAACGCGCCGCCAGCGCCAGTGACCCGGTCCAGGCGCTGCCGGCCTTTGTGTCGGTGTTCCTGCTGACACTCAGCAACCCGCTGACCATCCTTTCCTTCGTTGCCATCTTCGCCACCCTGTCCGGCGGCGAGGCAATGTCCGGCGCGGACGGCCTGGTGATGGTGCTCGGCGTGTTCTGCGGCTCGGCGCTCTGGTGGCTGGCCCTGAGCCTTGGCGTATCCATGATTCGCCACCGGCTGGGCGTACGCGCCATCCAATGGATCGACCGAACTGCAGGCGTTTTCCTGCTGGGCTTTGCCGCCTGGCAGCTGGTGCGGGTGATCGCCAGCTGAATCCTGTGGGAGCGATTTCAATCGCGAAAAAGATTTCACGCGCTGAGGCAGGATCCCTGCGCCGGGCTCATCCCCGAATTTGTAGGAGCGAGCTTGCTCGCGAATAGTCCGAGCACAATCTTTCGCGAGCAAGCTCGCTCCTACAGCAAATCGATACGGTCAGCTGGGTAGCCCGGTGCCACTGGTCGTTACGCCCGGTAATCCCCACTCACTTCAGGTCCCTGCCATTGGGACTGTTAACCGATGTATATCGGCCTTTCCATTTATATGGCGCGGCATTTGCTTTCAAAATTGCGACCCAAACAGATAGATATCGATTTTGGTCCAACTCAAGCCACCCAAAGGTTGCCGCAATTGATCAAGCACAGACTCCCCCGCCTCCTGGGCGCCGCTTTGTGCGGCCTGCTCGCCACCCATGCCCTGGCCGAAGAACGCACCCTGCGCGTCTATAACTGGTTCGACTACATCACCCCGCAGACTCTGGACAACTTCAAGAAAGAGAACGGCGCCAAGCTGATCTACGACATCTTCGACACCAACGAGGCGCTGGAGGCCAAGCTGCTCACCGGCAATTCCGGCTATGACGTGGTGGTGCCGTCCAACGTCTTCCTCGCCAAGCAGATCCAGGCAGACGTGTTCCAGCCGCTGGACCGCAGCAAGCTGCCCAACTGGAACCATCTGGACCCGCAGCTCATGAAGCTGATCGAGGCCAATGACCCGGGCAACCGCTTCGCCGTGCCCTACATGTACGGAACGGTGCTGATCGGCTTCAACCCGGCCAAGGTCAAGGCAGCGCTGGGCGAGAACGCCCCGGTGGACAGCTGGGACCTGATCTTCAAGGAAGAGAACATCGCCAAGCTCAAGCAGTGCGGCGTGGCCCTGCTGGATTCGCCGTCGGAAATCCTGCCCATTGCCCTGCACTACCTCGGCCTGCCGCCCAACAGCAACCAGCCCAAGGACTACGACAAGGCCGGCGAACTGCTACAGAAAATCCGCCCTAACATCACCTACTTCCACTCCTCCAAGTACATGGCCGATATCGCCAACGGCGACATCTGCGTAGCCGTGGGCTACTCGGGAAGCTTCTCCCAGGCGGCCAACCGCGCCAAGGAAGCCGGCAACGGAGTGGTTGTGGACATGCGCCTGCCCAAGGAAGGTGCGCCGGTGTGGTTCGACATGCTGGCGATCCCCAAGGGCGCGAAGAACCCCGAGGACGCCCATGCCTTTATCAACTACCTCCTGCAGCCACAGGTGATCGCCCCGGTCAGTGACTTCGTCGGCTACCCGAATCCAAACAAGGACGCCACAGCCCTGGTCAGCCCGGAGATCCGCAACAACCCCAACCTCTATCCCACCGCCGAGGCCCAGGCCACCCTCTTCACCCTGCTGCCGCTCGAGCGCAATGCCGAACGTGCCCGCACCCGTGCCTGGACGAAGCTGAAGTCGGGGACCTGACGACCTTGCAGGGTCTCCCTGCAATACCGAAACCTGTGGGAGCGATTTCAATCGCGAATGAATTCGCTCCCACAGGAAAAAGCCTCCAGGTCACATCCCCTGGGGAGGCGAATTCAATCGCCAAGGGCAGCGCAGTTGCCCCCGATGCACTCCCCAAGACTCCCCGCCCCGGTGTCATCCCGCACCGGGTCTATGCTTTCTGACGCGTTCTCCAAAGCGTTGGCAGCCTGCCAAAAGAAGTGGCACAGGCACACAAGGGGTTGGCACGGACAACAAGCTCCCCGCCGACGGCCAGGGGCAGACTAGGACTGCAGACTTCTGCCCTGCACCCGCGACCAAGACCAATAATTCAGGGAGCCGCCCCGTATGCGAATATCCAGGATCCTCGCCCAATCGACGCTGGCATTGGGCGTTGCCCTCGCTGGCATCGGCACCGCCAGCGCCGAGCTGCCGGCCGATCCGGGCATCGGCCAGACCACCTTGCCCTTCCCGCCGGAACCGCACCGCGCCTACATCATCGACGTCGAGTTCGAGAGCTTCGTCGCCGGTCGCGTGACCGTGGTCGACCCCGAGAAGAAGAAAATGCTCGGCATGGTACCCACCGGCTTCGCCGCGCCGTCCACGCTGAGCCGCGACGGCAAGACGCTCTTCACCGCCGACCTGTTCTACTCCCGTGGCACCCGTGGCACTCGCACCGACGTGCTGACCGCCTGGGACACCAGCACCCTGTCGCCTTCCTATGAAGTGCTGATCCCCACCAAACGTGCCGAGGCCCTGACCCAGCGCTACTCCCTGGGCACCAGCACCGATGACCGCTTCGTCTACGTCTACAACTTCACCCCGTCCACCTCGGTGACCGTGGTCGACGTCAAGGCCAAGGCCGTGGCCGGCGAAATCTCCATTCCCGGTTGCGTGCTGAACTACCCCGTCGGCAAGCGCTCCTTCGCCTCCCTCTGCGGCGACGGCAGCGTGCAACTGGTGACGCTGAACGACGAAGGCAAGGAAATCTCCCGCACCCACACCGCCTTCTTCGACCCCAATGCCGAGAAGCTGGTGGAGCGCGCCTACGCCGTGGGCGACATCTACTACTTCGTCACCACCACCGGCACCGTGCGCGGTGTGGACTTCTCCGGCAAGCAGCCGAAGGTCCTCGAAGCCTGGGACCTGGTAACCGACGCCGCCGAGAAGAAGGCAGGCTGGGCTCCTGGTGGCTGGCAGCTGATCACCGTTGCGCCCAAGCTGAATCGCCTCTACGTGCTGATGCATGACGCCCATGAGCCGATGAAGTGGGAAGACCCGAGCCCGATCGTCTGGGTCTATGACCTCAAGACCCACAAACGCATCGGTACCCTGGAAGCGCCGAACCCGATCTGGAGCCTGCAAGCCACCAGCGACGAGAATCCCCTGCTGCTGGGCACCAACATCGCCGGCGGCCTGGAAGTATTCGATCTGAAGAGCGGCAAGCACACCGGCACCATGGAACGCATCCAGAAGACCGCGACCCAGATCCTCAGCCACTGACGAGGTGCAGCCATGCAACTTGATCCCATATTCATCATCGCCGCCGCCCTCGCGGTCGCGGTGATCCTGGCCAGCGCGGCGACCCACAAGCTGCGTGCGCCGGCGCGCTTCGCCAACCAGGTGGAGGATTACCAGTTGCTGCCTCGCGGCCTGGTGCGTCCGGTCGCAAGGGTACTGCCCTTCATCGAAGTGGCCGTGGCCTTCGCCCTGCTGGTACCTGCTAGCCGCCCCGCTGCCGCGCTGGCCGCAGCCGCACTGCTGGCCGGTTACGCCGGGGCCATCTCGATCAACCTGTGGCGTGGCCGCCGCGACATCGACTGCGGTTGCGCAGGCCCTGAACAGGCCCAGCCGATCCGCCCGGTGCTGCTGGCGCGCAACGCCGTACTGGTGAGCCTGGCGCTGGTCGCCAGCGTCGCCCCTGACACCCGCGAGCTAGGCGCCTTCGACATCTTCGTCGTAATCGCCGCCAGCGCCGCGACCCTGCTCCTCTATGCCGCTGCGGATGGCCTGATGGCCAACGCTCCCCGTCTGCTCAAACTCATAGGAAGGTGAATTATGGAAGCCCTGATCGTTTCCAACGTCCTGCTCTGGTGTCTCTTGATCGCTCTGGCCTTCGCCGTCATGGGCCTGGTGCGTCAGATTGGTGTACTCCACGGCCGCCTGGCCCCGGCCGGCGCGCTGATGGTCGATAAAGGCGTGGCTGTCAACGAACCCGCCCCGAAAGTCACTGCCGCCGACCGTAACGGCCGCCCGGTGAACTTCGGCTATGCCGGCGAGAAAGCCCAACTGCTGTTCTTCCTCTCGCCCACCTGCCCCATCTGCAAATCCCTGCTGCCGGCCATCAAGTCCATCGCCAAGGACCAGGCCGACCGCCTCGAAGTGATCTACGTCAGCGACGGCGACATGGACGCCCAGCAAGCACTGATCGCCGAGCACAAGCTGGAAGACGCCACCTACGTGGTCGGCCCGGAAGTGGGCATGACCTACCAGATCGGCAAGCTCCCCTACGCCGCGCTGGTGGACAAGGCCGGTGTGCTGCGCTCCAAAGGCCTGGTGAACTCCCGCGAGCACCTGGACAGCCTGTTCGAGGCCGAACACCTGGGCAGCGCCACTCTGCAGCAGTACCTGCACAACCACTCGCATTCCCACGGCGCACATAACCACTAACAAGGAAGGGAGCACCCAATGAAACTGCTAGACCGTCTGTTCGAACGCTCCACGCGCCACGTGGCTGACACCACCTCGCGGCGCAAACTTCTGGCCCGCCTGGGTTCGCTGATGGTGGCTGGCGCCGCCCTGCCGGTACTGCTGCCGATCGACCGCACCAGCAAGGCCCTGGCCGCCGAAGCCCCGAAGGCTGGCGATCCGGGTGATCCCAACAGCTGCGACTACTGGCGCTACTGCTCCGTCGACGGCTTCCTGTGCAGCTGCTGTGGCGGCTCGGTGACCTCCTGCCCGCCCGGCACCGAGGCCTCCCAGGTGACCTGGATAGGCACTTGCCGCAACCCGGCCGACAACAAGGACTACATCATTTCCTACAACGACTGCTGCGGTAAGCACAGCTGCGCCCAGTGCGCCTGTACCCGCAACGACAGCGAGGAACCGGCGTACCGTCCGTTCAACAACAACGACGTCAACTGGTGCCTGGCGGCCAAGTCGCACATCTACCACTGCACCGTTTCCATCATCCGCGGCGTCGCGATCTGACCCGCCGGAGGGCTGCCATGCGTTACCTGTTGATCGCTGGACTGATGTGCGCCATGGCGGCCCCGCTGGCCATGGCCCGCGCCATTCCGGACCCGAACCAGAAGCACGCGCCGGGCAACGAAGAGCCACAAAAGCCCATTTCCCAGGCCGGCTACAGCACCCCGGTGAACTACCAGCTGCAATGCGCTGGCTGCCACCTGGGCGACGGTACCGGCTCCAAGGCCAACGACACGCCGAAGATGAAAGGCTTCGTCGGCAACTTCCTCAAGGTGGAAGGCGGTCGTGAGTTCCTCGTGCGGGTGCCAGGCATGTCCCAGTCGGCGCTGAACAACGCCCAGCTGGCCGATCTGATCAACTGGATGATGCGCAAGGACGGCATTGCCGGCAGCAGCGTGCCGGACGACTACAAGCCCTACACCGAGGCTGAAGTCGCGAAAATCCGCAGCGTCACCCTGCTCAACCTGCCGGACACCCGTGCGGGCCTGATCAAGCAGATGCGCGAAAAAGGCATCACCATCGACGATGGCATGGACGACGCCTACTGAGTTTTATGCTGGACGGCTTGTGGCCCGCCTTATGGCGGGCCTTTTTTTGCCTGCGAGAAAGTGCATGCGGCCTACAACTGATAGCTTGAGTGGTGCAACTGATGCAGCCACAATCTGGCTCCAGCAGGGGGCAAGCGAAGTACTGATGCTTCAGATGCCTGGCTGCCAGAAGCCGCTATGGCCCTGTCGATTGGTCAAGAAGGATTTGCATGGCCTTTACCAACGTTGAAGAACCATCCCTGATCGCCACTGGTTCCAGTGCCTGGTTTACCCGTAAGACCCTGGTGCGAACGGCCTCCCTGCTTGTCATGGCTTTCGTTCTGATGGCGACGTTCCTGGTCAGAACTGCCCTTAGCCAGAATGAACAAGCCCTGGAGCAGAGTACGTTCTTTGCTGAGAAAGCCCTGAAGGCACGGCAAGAGAACCTCCTGAGGTCTATCAGCGACTACGCATTCTGGGGGGACGCGTACCAGAACCTTCACGCGCGGGTCGACATCGAGTGGGCTTACACGCGCCGTAACCTGGGGCCCTCCCTTTTCGAAGACTTCGGTTATGAAGGAGTCTTCGTGATTGCACCCGGCAATCAGACTGTTTACGCGGTAATCAACGGGCAATTGGAGCCGACCTCTGCCCAGCACTGGCTCCAGGGGGATGTCTTGGCCCTGGTCGAGCGAGCAAGGTCGCTGGCAGGTGAGCCCGCGCCTGTCATAGGTACGTTTCAGGTATCCGGCCAGCCAGCCCTGGTCGTCGCCGCTGCATTCACTCAAGGGGGGGACCCGATGACCCCCGTGGTCCCCGGCGAGCCTTCGGTCCTGCTCTTCGCCGATACGCTCACGCCCACGAAGCTGGACTCGCTCGGGAAAGATTACGCACTGCCGCAGCTTCGCAGCCCCAGGAGCGCCCAGGATGCAGAGGAACAGCCGCGCCTGATGCTCACATCCGGGCAGGAGACTCCGGTACTCCTGCGCTGGACCCCGCTGAGGCCTGGTGATGAGCTGCTCATGATCCTGCTGCCGCTACTGGGTGTCGCGGGCCTGATCGTGGCTGGGCTGGGCTGGCTGGTGACACGTCAGAGCCTGGCCTCGGCGAAGCGGCTGGATAATAGCTACTCCAGCTTGCAAGCCAGCGAGGCACGGTTTCAGGACATCGCCGAAGCGACCTCTGACTGGCTGTGGGAAACCGATGTAGAGCTGCGTTTCACGTTCCTCTCCAGTCGCTTCGAGGCAGTCACCGGACACACCCCTGATACCTGGATCGGACGCCCCCTTGGTGAACTGCTCCAGGCGAATACGGAGCTAGACGCCGACTGGTTCACCCGTCCAACAGAAATCGCGACACCTCACGCGCCTCTGCAGTGCCGTTACCGGTCAGCCGGCGGGAAATACTGTCTGTGTAACCTCATGGTACGGGTAATCATTGGGCCATCCGGCATAACGGGATATCGCGGAACCGCCTGCGACACCACCGCGCTGACAGAAAGCCAATTGCGCGTGCAGCACCTTCAGCGCTTCGATGAGCTCACAAGTCTGCCCAATCGCAGTCAGCTTTTTGAGGTCTTGGCACAGCGCCTGGACTCGCTGCAGCCTGAGAGCGAGGGGTTGACCTTGATGGCAATCAATCTTGCCCACTTCAAGCAACTCAACGATCACCTGGGGCGCACAGGTGGAGATCAGGTACTGGTCCAGTTTGCACAACGACTGGAGGAATTCTTCGCTGCCGAGGTCCAGATATTTCGCTACACCAACGATGAGTTCGTCGTCCTGCTCGATGCTGGCTACTCGAACCGAGAGAAGGTCAACGAACTGTGCAAGCAGCTCGTGGGATACGTCGAACGCCCGCTGTTCATCGCCGATGAAGAATTCAAACTCGGCATCCAGGTCGGAATTGCAGTAGCCCCAGAGGATGCGGATACAGCACGCGAACTGCTGCGTTGTAGCGAAATCGCGCTTCATCAGGCACGAAAGCTGGAGCTCGGCAATTATTGGTGCTTCTTCAGTCGCGAGCTCGAACACCGGATGGTTTCCGAACGGCAGCTGGAGCTGGAACTACGCCACGCCATTGCGAACGATGAATTGCGCTTGCACTTCCAACCACGTCATCGTGCTCGTGACCTGAAGCTGAGTGGGATGGAGGCCCTGGTACGCTGGCAGCATCCCCGGCTAGGTCTTATCGGTCCCGGCGATTTCATTCCGCTGGCAGAGCGCAGCGGCCAGATTGTTGCGCTGGGCACCTGGGTGTTACGAGAAGCCTGCATGCAAGGCAAGCGCTTTGGTGCCCCCCTCTTCGTTTCGGTCAACCTTTCCGCCGAACAATTCCGCAGACCCGGACTGGTGGCGCAGGTGCGGTCTGCATTGGAAGACAATGGCCTGCCGGCTAGCCGTCTGGAACTCGAGATCACCGAAAGCATGATGCTGGATGATGCCCAAGGAGCGCTTGAGACCTTGAAAGGACTGAGTGAGCTTGGGGTCCGCTTGTCCATGGATGATTTCGGAACGGGATACTCCTCCCTCAGTTACCTGGGGAGGTACCCGTTCGACACCCTGAAGATAGACCGCAGTTTTATTGCCCAACTCAAAGAGGGCAGCAACCTCGCGGTCGTGAGCGCAATCATCCAGCTCGGCCATGCATTGTCGATGACAGTCACCGCAGAGGGCGTGGAAACCGCTGAACAGCTCGAGTCACTGCGCGACCTGGGATGCGATGAGCTCCAAGGCTTTTACCTGGGACGCCCGCTGCCTGCAGAAAGCTTGCGTGCGCTCAACCCGTGAGGCTCGAAACAGCCTGTGAATTCCGGCCCTGGCCGGGCTTCCGCCACGCACAGTGACCGATGGCCCCATGCCCTACCTCAACCTAATGGTTGTGGATTCAATCGATAGCTGCCGCTCGCCATCGGCAGCTTCCGGCCAAAAGGGACATCAGGTAGAAAACTAGATCTGCCCCCTTTTTCTCCAGATCAAGCGGATGCGCGCAAAAGGCATCACCATCGACGATGGCATGGACGACGCCTACTGAGTTTTATGCTGGACGGCTTGTGGCCCGCCTGATGGCGGGCCTTTCTTGCCTGCGAGAAAGAGCCGCGCCGTGGCTGAGGTTGCTCCCTGGCCTCACCCTGCGGCGGCAGATCTGAATCAGGGACGTCTGTGGATCTGGAGATAGGCGAGTCTCATGTCGTTTGCCCAGCCGTCGATCACCGGCTGGATGTTCTTCACCGAAAGCACGGCCTCTTTGTTCTCCAGACTTTCGCCAGTGCCTTTGCGCACGACCTCCGCCAGGAGCCGGGTATTACCCCCATCGAGGAACATCGCTTCAGTGGCGATTTCCACTTGCTGGTCCCGGGCGCCAATCGCGGTGGAGGTCGCGGCGACGACAAGAGCGATGGGAATCACCTCATAAGGTTTGAGTCCCTCGGTGGACGTCGAAACAGCGGTAATGGCCGGGCGCACGACGATACTGTCGGCCGTGGGCGAGTCGCTGATCCTCACCACCGATCCGAGCTCTCGCCTGAGCGCCGCATCGTAGTACCGGGTGATGTCATCCAGCGTCGCCTGGGGTATCTGCGCGCTGGACTGAGGACGCGGGTAGAACTGGCTGGGCTCCAGATAAATGCTGCTATAGCGCGACAGGTCGATGTCGGGATCTATCCAGCGGGCGACCTTCGCCCCACTGACAGACTTCTGCTCTTCCAGCACCTTGTAGTTGGGGAGGAACCCCGAGTAATTGGCGGGCTCGACCATTGTGCTGGAGCATCCCCCCGTAGCCACAAGTGCAGCGACCGTTACAGCAATCAAGTTCGAACGCATGATGAAACCCCCATGGAAATAATCTGAATGTCCGCCTTCCATTTGCCTGGAAAGCAGGATGCAAAGTGCGGAAAAGAGAATCGGACCCCTCGCTACTACTCCCGCTATCAGGTCGGGAGTCAGGGCGATCCCCGCCTTGGGGACAGGCTCAAGCGTAGTTGGCGCTATGCCGAGTTCCAGTCCGTATCACAGGCTATTCAAGGCGCGTGCACAGGGTCACGACTGCGGCCAGAGAGCTGGTCCCCCCTCCCCCCCTTGAAACACGCGCTGGTCTGACGCCTTGCCTACACTCCTCTAGCGAAGCTGATAGAGCGAGGGTATGCGATGGAAAACAAGGAAAGAGGCACCCGGCAGCGAATACTCGAACCCGTCGACCGCATCACCGAAGTGATATTCGGGCTGCTGATGGCAATGACCTTCATCGGATCGCTGAGCGTTGCCACGGCAGGCCGTGAAGAAGCCAGAACCATGCTGATCGCGGCTCTCGGCTGCAACCTCGCCTGGGGCCTGGCCGATGCCGTCATCTACCTGCTGCGGACCTGGACCGAACGCACCCGCAGCCGCACATTGCTCTTCCGTCTTCAAAGCGATGCAAATCCGGCCAAAGGTCAGGAGCTGATTGCCGACGCCTTGCCACAGCGCATTGGCGAAGCGGCAGGTCCGGACGGACTGGAGTTGTTGCGTTTGCGCCTGCTTGCCAACGCGGATCAACCCGTTCGCGCGCGGTTGGACCTGCAAGATTTCGCCGGGGCACTGGGCACCTTTCTGCTGGTCGTACTGGCGACGTTCCCCCTGGTCATACCTTTTCTGTTGATCGACCAGACCGGACCGGCGATTCGAGCCTCCAACCTGGTGTCGCTGGCGATGCTGTTTCTTTCAGGTTGGCTGCTGGCCCGCTATTCCGGCGGCAACCCGTGGGCCACGGGCGCGGTGTTGGCGCTCGTTGGCACGGCGCTGATATTCGCGATCATTGCGCTGGGTGGGTGATGGCTCTGCCTGGCGCCAGGAGCCGGGCTATCGACAACGCATTGGAGGCGAGCAATCGCGAGGGGATTGGTGAGTATCTGGCTAGGAAGGCGCCGTTTATTGATGCAATTGTGGGCTGATTGGTTTTCTGGCCCTGCAGGTGTCAGGCATTACGCGCTGTTGAGATGGTCGCGTATGAACTCGATGAACCGCTGGGTCTTAGCAGGAAGCAGCCGTGTTTCGGTCATTGCGTAGACCGAGCTACGAGTGCGACTACGACGAGCTGTGCCACATCCTCGAAGGCACTGCCTGACCGATGCGGACGGCGTGGCGAAGACCTTCGGGCCGAAGGATTCGTTCGGGTGGCGGCGGGGGTTAAGGGAACCTGGGAAAACATCACTCCGGTGCGCAGGGTGTACCTCATTCTCGGATGAGTCCGGCCTGGGAGAACCACGATGACAACTTTGCCGTCGACTACCTGGGCCAGTTCCGCCCCGGCTCGGCTACCCGCGGATCAGACTTGCGCCCGGCCCTGGCAAGCCGGAACGACGCGTCGTGCGAGCAATCAGTCCTGCGCCACGCGGGAGCGCCGACAGCCCGTACGTCAAAGCAGGCTCCAAGGCCGGTTGCAAGGGTTATAACTACTAGAACAAACGGTGGGTCACTCAGGATAGGCCCTCCAGAGGCAGCGCCTGGGAAATCCTGGGGTCAGGAGCACGGTGTGCGTGCGCAAAGCTCGCTTGGGGCTGCCGCCTGCAACGACAGTCCCAATTGGTATTTCACGGCTGCCCGGGGCCAGGCCCCCCAAGCCTGATCGGCGCCTGCGGCGCGGCGCGGAGCGATGTGATGAGTTCCAGAGCATGGCGATGGGCTCGCAAGAGCCTTCTTGGCTGCATCGAGCTGGCCTTGCTGGCCGCTCCGCTGTGCGCCAGCGCCACGTTCAAGTGCCAAGCCAGGGACGGAACCATCAGCTACACCAGCCAAGCCATCGCCAGCGCCCGCTGCACTCGCCTGGATGGCATGACGGGCGCCGCTGTCGGCGCCAAGGCAATGGCCCAGCCAAAGCTTGTGCGGGCCGACAACTCAGGCGCGGTGCGGATTCGGGTGTACACCTTCGTCCACAAGGGTATTCGTCAGTATGTGAGCCGGCGCCCCGTGGGGATCTCTGCTCGGGTCGATGTTCTTGAGCTCTATTACATCAAGGGCTGCTATCTGTGCATGGCACCGAAGGATTTCAAGGTCGCCTCACTGCGCCTGGACACCCGTTCCTATCGGCGAGAGATCGAAGCCGCTTCGGGTCATTACGGTGTCGACAGGGCGCTGGTCCGCGCAGTGATACATGCCGAATCGGCGTTTCGCCCCAACGCCATTTCCGAAGCCGGCGCCCTGGGGTTGATGCAGTTGATGCCCGCCACCGCCGAGCGCTTCGCCGTGGACGATCCGTTC
Source organism: Pseudomonas sp. BN606 (assembly GCF_029873115.1). Lineage (NCBI taxonomy): Bacteria > Pseudomonadati > Pseudomonadota > Gammaproteobacteria > Pseudomonadales > Pseudomonadaceae > Pseudomonas > Pseudomonas sp. BN606. The sequence continues at coordinate 230,918 of NZ_SSOF01000075.1, forward strand.
GACGCGCGACAGAACATTCGTGGCGGCGTGCGCTACCTGGCCTGGCTGCTCAAGCGCTTCAACGGCAACCAGGTGCTGGCGTTGGCAGGTTACAACGCCGGCGAAGCGTCCGTGGTCGAGTACAACGGGGTGCCTCCCTACGCCGAGACGCAATCCTACGTCACCCTCGTGCAGTCCTTGGCCGAACGGTATCGCAACCATCGCTAGTACCGTAGGGCGCATAACCCGGAATAGGTCATACGCCGGCCCCTCCACGGCGGATAGCGCTGGCGCGTTGTCCGCCTTGCGCAATCAATCAGGTTCCGCGCTCGATCAATACGCCGGGCGGGGAATGGCTCAACCAAACTTCCACGCTCGCCGGTAGTTATCGACCCCCGGTTGTCAGCAAGGGCTTTACTGGCGTGAATACAGCGGCTCAGCAGTGGTGCGCAGTTGCTTACGCTCGGTAGGTCGAGGGAGCTCAAGGCTGCGGGCAATAGCGCTAATGGTTTCGCCACTGACCAGGTGCCGCCGCCGGATTTCGGCAATGATGCCCATCGATAACACCTCAGATTCTCCGGCCCCAAAAGGCCGGACAGCTGTACATACCGAGGTGGAAAGTTTTGCAGGTTGTTCTAGATTTAAAGGTTACCACTTGAAAATCTTCGTGCCGCTAGTACTGCGCTGTCGCGGCGTGAAGATGGTGGCCGACGACACGCTTCGAGCGGTTCGGCTATATCCCATCAGCGCCGTCCGAGTCTTGTCCTCTCCAAACAGGAGAAACGTCATGACGCATATCTGCAATCCCTCACCAGTACATCGGAGTGGAATCTCGGTCGGAAAGGTGCTGTTTGCATGCTTGGTTCTGGCCCTGCTGGCACTTGCAGAAAGGCCGGCGCACGGGCAGGTCTTGCTCACCGAGACGACATGGGGCGGGACTGGCGCCGAAGTCGCAACCGATGTCGCTACGGCCGCCGACGGCAGCGCGTACCTCGTCGGCTCGACGGATAGCTTTGCCTTGGACCAGTTCGGCCAGCCCGCGACGCGGATGTTCATCGTCAAGCTCTTGAATGGAGCGGTCGTCTGGCAGCGAATCTGGGACGGCCCGACTATCGTCGGGGTAACGGATACGTCAGTGGCGGTCGCTGCCGACGGTTCAGTTTACGTGGCCGGCATCACCGCAGACGGTGGCGGAGACGCCGTGTTGCTGAAATTCGATCCGAACGGCACCCTGCTCTGGGTGCGGGCTTGGGGCGGTGCCCAGTCCGATGGCGCCCGCGCGGTGGCGACGCACAGCGACGGCTCCGTCTACGTCGCGGGCCGGACAACCAGCTTCAGCCCGAGCTTCGCGGGAGTATTCGTCCTGAAGTTCAATTCGGCGGGCACTCTTGTCTGGCAACGGTACTGGGACGATGCCGCCGGCTTCGAGGCGATGGCCGTCTCGCCGGACGGCAGTGTCTACGCGGCCGGCTCGAAACTGCGGGGAAACAATCTTGCCCAGTTCGACGTGATGGTGTTGAAGCTGACGCCAGCGGGCGCCCTGCTCTGGGCACGGACGTACGGGGCAGGCGAGATCGTGGATGCGCGCGGCGGAATGGCCGCTGCAGCGGATGGATCCATATACACGGCTGGCGCCATCCAGGCGGCGAAGGGCGGCGGCATCATCGGCATCAATGCGCTGGTCCTGAAGATCGGGTCCGACGGCAGCTTGTTGTTCGGCAAGGAATGCTGCACCAAGGACGGCGACACCGGTGAAGGCGTAGCAGTGGCGCCCGACGGCTCGGTTCTTCTTGCCGGAACGTCGACGACGTTGGGCGTCGGATTCCAGGATGCATTCGTCGCGCGCCTGGAATCGACGGGCAAGAAGGTGGTGGCCGCGGCAACCTGGGGTGGCACTGGCTTCGAGACCGGCGGCGGGGTCGCGGCTTCGGCCGACAACACGGTGCGGCTTGCGGCGACGACAAGCCAGAGCCCGCCGTATTCGCTGCTGGACGCATCGCTGAAACTGTCCGCGCCGAAATTCACCGTCGCGACCCCTGCAGGAGCGCTCGTAGATCCGGGAGGCGTGGGTTCGACGCCGCCACACGGGGCGTCCGTACCGGCCGGCAGCACGACCTACAGCGGAGGTTTCGAGTCGGCACTCATATGGCTCACGCTGCCGTAACGGGTCCGAAAAGGGGACAGGTTATTTTCCCTGCTCTAATCGTCCGTTTCTGGCCGGAAGCAGGCACTCATGACCGGCAGCTCCCAGCCAAGTGCAGTCTCTGGCTGGCGGCTACTGCTCGCACGGGTGCCTGGTAAAAAGTTCACACCGAGGGGCTGCAAGACTTACGGTTTTTGCGCCCAAGTGCCAAACATCAGGTCGCCAATGTAAATGCTTTGAGACAGCGTCCGCTCTTCGTCCAGCCGCGCCTGCAGCGTTTCAATCCCGATCTCGTCAGCCGTTGCCGAGCCAAGAGCGGTGATTCGCGGTAAGTGAAGTCCGGACTAAGCGGGCGTGTCGCGCGGTACCTGACCCGGTTCTACCCGTGCCAACAGCGGTACCAGCCGTCCTGCTCGGTCACCTTCAGGTTCACCTGGTAGAGCTCGGACAGCCGCTCGCTGGTCAGTACTGCGGGCTTGGGGCCATCGGCCACGATGCGTCCCTCGTCGATCAGCACGACCCGGTCGACTTCGGGAATGATCTCGTCGATGTGGTGGGTGGTGATGATCAGCGCGTGGCCCTCGCCGCAAAAGCGCCGCAACAAGGACAGCAAGGTCAGGCCCGCCCCCATGTCCAGGCCGTTGGCCGGCTCATCGAGGATCAGCGCCTCCGGGCGGTGGACCAAGGCGCGAGCCAAGAGCAGGCGGCGCTTCTGACCGGTCGACAGGCGCTGGAACATCCGCGACTCCAGGCCGGTCATTTCCACAGCATCGAGCATCGCCCGCCCGATCTCGAGCTGTTCGGGCGTCGGCTGCAGGTGATCATGAGTGCCGATGGCGCCGAAGAAACCGGAAACCACCACGTCCAGGGCCGAGGTGTAGGGCGTGTAGTCTTCCTGCAGGTCCTGGGAGACGAAACCGATCAGGCTGCGGAGCTCCCAGAGGTTGAAGTTCCGCTTGCCGAAGAGTGTCAGCGAGCTGCCCGGCTCATCGATGGGATAGATCTCCCGACTGAAGAGTTTCAGCAGCGTGCTCTTGCCAGCACCATTCGGCCCGAGGATGGCGACCCGCTCTCCTGCCCCAATGCTCAGCGACAGGCGATCGATCACCCGCAGTTGCTGCTGGCAGGCGCTCACGTTGACCAGCTCGATCATTCATTCCCCTCCACCCGGAATACCAGGCGCGCATTTGTAGCATGGCTCCAGGTCGCTTCGACATCGGCGAGGTTGAAACAGGTCGTCTCGATGGACAGCCCTGCCCCGCCGATGGCCCGAAACACCTGGCCGGCCGCCGCCACGATGGCCTGCGGGGAGCCGCTGCCGAGGCCGCTGCTCAACAGCTCCAGGCCCGAGCTGCGCAGCAGAGCGCCGGGCAGCCGGATGTCATTGCCGGCAATCGAACCGATCTGTACGTAGCGGATGCGCGGCTGGAGCACGCCCGGGGTGTACTCGCCCGCCACGTGCAGGAAGGTCTCCGCCGATGGCCCCCAGAGATAGTCGAGCACAACGCCAGCCAGATGCTCATGGATGGCCTTGCGGAACGCCGCACGCAGGCCTGTCTCGGGCAGATCCAGGGGGATCAGTACATCCGCGCCCAATTCGCGCAACAGATCGAAGCTGCCGGTATTACGCGCGGTGGCGATGACCTTGCCGGCCCCGAGGTATTTGGCTATGCCGATGGCGAGGCGACCGGAGGCGCCGGCCGCGCCATTGATCAGCACCGTTTCACCGGGCCGCAGTTGTGCCCTCTCGACAAGCGCCAGCCAGGACGACATGCCCGGGTTGGCGATGGCCGCCGCCGTGACGTTGTCGACGTCGTCCGGCACTTCCACGCAATGGCTCGCGTCCACTACCGTGAGCTGGGCCATGGCGCCGAAGGGCATGCGCGGAAAGGCGAAGTACACCCGGCGACCATCGGGCAGCAGGCCCACGCCATCCACTCCAGGTACCAGGGGCGGTTTGCCGCTGCTGTAGTGCCTTCCGGATGCCTGGGCCCGCGTAAGCTGGCTGACGGCACTGGCCATCACCTGCACCAGGACTTCCCCTTGGGCGCAGTCCGGTACCCGAAAATCAGTGTATTGAGGGGGACACTGAAAATCCCCGACGACTGCTGCTTTCATCTTGTTCTCCGCGAAACTCATGTTTTCAGATCCGAAATCCTGCCACCAACTGGTTTAACTGCCCCGCCAAGCGCCCCAACTCTCTGCCCGCGACGTCGACCTGGCCAGCCCCCGTGGCTGTGCGCAGGGAAAGGTCGCGGATGCAAACCAGGGCTCGATCCACTTCACGCGCTACCTGGGCCTGCTGCTCGGCCGCACTGGCGATGACGAGGTTCCTCTCATTGATGGTGGCGATTGCACCGGCAATTTGCTCCAGCGCTCGGCCGGACCGATTCGCGAACTCGAGTGTGATTCGCGCACGCTCTGAACTGCTTTTCATTGACCCCACTGCCAAGCCACTAACCTGCCGCACGGCAACTACCATCTGTTCGATTTCGCCCGTCGACTGCTGCGTGCGATAGGCCAGGGCCCGAACCTCGTCGGCCACGACCGCGAAGCCGCGACCCGCCTCGCCGGCTCGGGCGGCCTCAATGGCAGCATTCAAGGCCAGCAGGTTGGTCTGCTCGGCGATGGTCCGGATCACATCCAGAACTCGCGATATCCCGCCCACCTGCCTGGCCAAGGCGTCCACATGCCGGGACGATTCGTCGACGTCCGCACTGAGACTGGCAATCGAATCCAGCGTCTCCACAACCTGGGCGTGCCCGCTGCGGCCAACCTGATCGGCATCCCGCGACGCGTCGGCGGTCTGCGCGGCATTCTGGGCCACATGGTCCACCGCCACTGTCATCTCATTCACCGCGGCGGCCGCTTGCTCGATCTCACCATTCTGCTCATGCAATCCATGGGAAGCGCTCTGGGTCACCGTCTGCAGTTGATGCGCCGCTGTAGCGAGTTGCTCCGCTGAAGCGACTATGGACTGCAAGGTCTGGCGCAGGACCGACTGCATACGCAACAGGGCACGCAACATCAGAGCCGGCTCATCTCGACCATAAACACTGAGTGCATGGGACAGATTGCCACCGGCAACCGACTCCGCCAGCTCCACTGCCTGGGCCAGCGGATTCACGATGCTGCGGCTATACAGGTAGGCGAGTAGGAAGGTCGCCAACACCGCCACTCCCATCGAGGCAATGATCCCCACCAGGGCGCTGCGCCGGGCAGTTTGTGCGCGTAAGGCGGTTTCCTGGTATCCCTGCTCGTAGAAAGTCGCCAATTCGCCGGAGGCTTTGGCGAACCGCAGTGCAAGGTCATCGATGGGGCCATTGAGGGCAGCGATGGCATCCTCACGTTGCCCTTGCGACGCAAGCTGGATGACTTTCAGCCGCTCTTGGTTGAAGGGCTCAAGAGCGCGAAGATATCGCTCGAACATCTGTCGTTCCGCATCACTGGCCCCCACCGGAAGAAAACGGTCCTGTAAACGCCGGGACTCTGACAGCGCCTCCTCCAGCGCTTGGCGATTGCCGTTCAAAGCCTGCCCTTCGCGCAGCACGACCATTCGAAAGGTCATGATGCCGGCGCGTTGCATCACCTCATTGAGCTCGTTCAGACGTAAAAGGGCGGGCACCCAATGTTCGTTGATAGCAAGCGCCTGTCGGTTCATCCGCTCGATACGCTCCAGGGCGAACGACCCGAGCAGCAACACGATCAGTCCGATCAGGCCGAAGCTGATGGCCGAACGTAGTCCCAGCCTGATATTTCGTAACCACGACATCTGCCTCACCTCTGTGGACGATCCAGGAAAGACAAGCGGGCCCCGGCTCATGACCGGGACCCGCGTGCCTTTTGGCGCTAGTGGATTAAGTCATGGTCCAGCGTTCGTGGCGCCGGGCCATGGCATGCGCATCCCGCGCATGACGCAACGTGGTGGGTCGCCACGCCGATTCCGACTTCCTGTCGCTCCCCCGGGACCAGGGGAGTGAATGGCTTCAGGGCACCTCCACAGCAGGCGCCTGCCGGTTGCGCAGCCTTACCGGCGCGGTCTCGCGCAGGAAGGCCGCTACTACCAGGCCAAGGGCGACACCGCCAAGGGCGAGGTAGAGAGTGTTCTGGATACCGTGGTGCTGGGCGATGTAGCCCGCTAGGGCCGGCGCTACGCCGCCGCCGAAGACCTCGCCGATCCCCACCACCAGGCCGGTAGCGGTGGACACCAGAGGCGCCGGGACGGACTCGCCAGTCAGCGGGCCGACGGTCATGCAGATCATGCTGAAGTTGAAGAAGGTGGTCGCGAACAGAAGGGCGAACAGCTTCAGGGGCTCGGCCCCGGTGTGCATCAGCAACCAGATGGACAGACCGGTGGCCAGGAAGGAAGCGACGACCACCGGCTTGCGCCCGAGACGGTCGGACAGGCCCGGCAGTATCAGCTGGCCGAGGAAGCCGCCAAGGCCGATCGCCGACATCACAAAACCCATCTGCTGCATGTCCAGCTTCAGGTAGTCGGTGAGGTAGTTCGGCATCATCACGCTGAGCACGAACAGGCTGGTGAGCATGCAGAACATGCCGGCGATATTGAGCGCCACGTTGCGGTGACGCAGCGCCTCCTTCCAGCTTCCGGCTGGCTCGGACGAGCTTGCAGCGGGAGTCCTTGTCTCGCGCAGCTTGCGCCACATGAACCAGGCGAGGATGAACCCCGGCAACGAAACGATCACGAACACCCAGCGCCACGACGGCACCACCAGCAACAGCTGGGTGGCGACAATTGGCGCCAGCCCCAGGCCCAGGATCGGGAAAAACGCCTGCTGGATGCCGGTGTTCAACCCCCGCCGGGAAGGGTGCGAGGACTCTGCCGTCGCGGCGATGGCCGTGGGTGTGAACGCTCCCTCGGAGATACCCATGACCGCACGGATCAGCAGCAACGCACCCACGCCGGTAGCCAGCCCCGAGACGCCTGCGAGCAGAGAGAACAGCAGCACCGACGGGATCAGGATCTTGCGCCTGCCGACACGGTCGGATAGCCGCCCCATCAGCACCGAGGAGATGCCCCAGGCGATGGCCAGCACGGCCGAGATATTGCCCAGGTCCTGATAATCGAGTTTCAGGTCGGCCATCATCGCCGGGAACAGCGGCAGGATGATGAATCGATCGAGACCGACCAGGCCGAAGCCCAGGGCGAGCATCGCCACGGCCAGATACTCGTAACGGGTGTTCCAGTTCTTGTCGTTGTTCATGTCGGACCTTCCGCGTCAGAAGTAGAAGAGCGTTTCGACCATCACACCCAGGCGGTCACGGTCGCGGCCGTTGCCGTAAGGGCGGTCGTGCTCGCGGGCATCGAACCAGTCGTAACGAAGCTCGGGGCGAATGGAGAGGTGGCCGTTGAAGTCATATCGGAGGCCAGCGGTCAGCGCGTTGTAATCGCCACGTGCGCCGAAGGTGGTGGGAAACTGGACGAAGCCATCCGGATCGCTGAAGTGTTCGCCGCGCACCGAGAACGCGAGGTCAGGGCGAATCTTGTAGGTCACGGTGGAGTTGATACCCCACCAGCGGGCACCGTCGAAGCCGGGACCACTGACCACGTCAATGGTGGAGCGCTTGCCATCGCCCTCCTGGTGGCCGTACACGACCTCGGCGCCCAGGGACCACCGGTCATCGAACTTGTGCCAGCCGTTCAGCGAGTAGTGCTGCTTGAACTGGTCGCTCTCGGAAATCACCCGCGACGTCGGTGCCTGTACGTCGCTGAAACTGTCGTTCTGCTCATTGCCGACGATGAATTCCAGGTCGAGCCAGGTGTTCATGTCCGGCGTACGCCAGCGCAGTGCGCCCATCAGCGACTTGCTGTCGTTGTTGTCGCGCATGTTCTCCCAGCCCTGGACCGGGCCCAACTCGACGCCGAGAATGCCTTGCTCGTCGTTCATCAACCGGGTACCGAACAACGCCCCGACGACGGTGCCGGGACCGGAAACGAACGCGTAGGGTTTGCTCGGCAACGGGTTGCGTGCAGCGCGCACGTTGGGCGGAATCTCGTAGCCGATGGATGACCCGAACACCCCAGCCATGACCGTGAATCCCGGACCGTAGGGAAGGTAGGCCGTAGCGGCCATGTTGGGAATCGCGAGGAATCGGTCCTTGTCGCGTCGAGCCTTGGCCGCGTCCTGCTCGTTCATGTTCCAGCCCATGTCCCAGCCGTAGGTCCTGGCGTACTGGGCATTACGGCCGTAGTTGGTCTCGAAGGTGAAACCGAAGTCGGCCTGCTCGGGTTTGGGCCCGGGCAGCGGGGTGACACGAGGCACGAAATGGGCCTTCAGCGGTTTGTCGACGAACAGATGCAGGCTACCGAATTCGATGCCTTCGTCGGACATGCCGGTGATTGGCAGGTTGCTCTGGCCATCTTCGCGCTCATCGGAGGTCGAACGGTTGTTGCGGGACCAGGCCATGTCCAGCAGGCCCGAGACCTTGATGCCGTATCCCTGTTCCAGCGTGTCGCCGAACAGACCCTTGAACAGGGAGCCTTCACCAGGAGTTACCGCTTCGGCGGCGTGAACTTCGACAATCGCCAGGGCGGCCAGAACCGCACCAAGCGTTTTCACCTTGATGTTGCGCATGGGACTTTCTCTTTTGTTGTTGTTCTAGAGCAGGAGTCGTGGGGCGCAGCGGGTGCGCCCCACACGGATGGAACGCTTAGATGCTGCCAGCCATGGCGTGGACTGCCGATGACGTGCCACTTGCATCGCCTTCGGCGAGCCCGAGTCCGCGGCGCAGATCATTGACCAGCCCCGACATCTCACTGAGGTGGCCGACGCCGCCATAGATGTAGAAGTCGGGCCGTACCAACACGGCTTGCAGTCCAGCGGCACGCATGAACCGGTGGTACTTCCCTGATTGGTCACAGCAGGTACCCGGCGCACCATTTTCCGAAAGGCGGACACTGCGAACCCCGAGGCGATCGAGGAAGCTGCGTTGCTCGTTGTCCAGGGCGTGCAATGGATCATCGCCGATGCTGATCAGGTGGAAACCACGGCCAAAGGCATCGTCGAAACGCATCTCCCGGCCTTCGAGCTCGATGCGGCCATGCACACTGAGGGTTCCCGCCGGTCCGGCCGGCAGACCATTGCGGGCCTTGTGTACCAGGCCATCCACCAGGCCTGGGAACGGCGGCAGCGGTGGTACCCGGCCAGAGAGGAAGGCTGCATCGCGTTCGGCGGCCTTCTGCGGATCGGACACGCAGACCACCTTGCCCATCTCCACCGAGGCATCGATCACCGCCCGTATCTGCGGTTTGCGCTCCGGGGTATAGCCATCCAGCAGGTCGTCGCGGCAGATGCCCCGCAGCACCAGGTCGAGTCGCCAGGACAGGTTCCAGGCATCACGGATGCCCGAGCACATGCCCTGCCCCATGAACGGTGGCATCAGGTGCGCGGCATCACCGGCCAGCAGCACCCTCCCCTTGCGCCAGGTCTCGGCGATACGCGAACGGAACTGGTAGACCGCATGACGTATGAGCGTGGCGGTGTCCGGGGTGACCCACGGCGACAGCAATTCCCAGACCTTGTCCAGGTCCTGCAGTTCTTCCAGGGTCTCGTTGGGTAGGCGCATGAACTCCCAGCGACGATACCCTGGCCCGCCGGGCACCATGGTGGTCGGACGCGCCGGATTGCACCACTGGCCAATATCCGGCACGTCGAGCTCCACGCCGGGATTGGGCTGAAGGTCGACCACGAGCCAATCTTCCTGGAAGCCCAGGTCCTGCCAGTCGATGCCCAGTTCGCGGCGCACGATGCTGTTGGCGCCGTCGGCACCGATCACGAAACGGGCGCGTACCCGCTCCAGTTCGCCAACGTCGCTCTCACCGTCACGCGGAGTGCCGCGCACCTGCAACTCGGCGTAATCGGCGACCTGAGAGATGCCCAGCACCTCGTAGCCCTGGTGGACCGCGACGCTGCCGAGGGACTTCGCCTTCGAGTCGAGGATGGCTTCCAGCGCAGGCTGGTTGAACAGGTAGCCGAAGGGGCCGTCACTGATGGACTCGGCGGACCAGTCAATCTCCACCAGGACCTTCCAATCGGCGTTAAACCACTGATAGCAAGCCGATGGTTGCGAGATAGGCTGAAGTGCTTCCTCCAGACCCATCATGCGGAACACACGACGGATCTCATGGTCGTGGAATACCGCTCGCGGCAGCGGGTAGAGCGATTGCCAGCGCTCGTAGACGGCCACTTGGTAGCCCATGCGCCCAAGCAGGATGGCCAGAGTCTGGCCCACGGGGCCGTAGCCTACGATTGCAACGTCGAGAATCTTGTTGTTATTCATGCTGAACCTCATGTTTCGATAGACCAGCCGATCCCCGTCAGCCTGCGCGAGGCGCAGGCGTTTCGTACTTGGATCGGTGCGAAGGAGCGCTAGGACTTGACCGGCGCTTCAGCGGCCTCGGTGTTGACGATGAAGTAGTCGGGAACGCCGGGGCCCCAGAGGTACAGGGAGTTCTCCGGCGGGAAATCACCCGCGGGCCAGTCAGTGCCGGCATCGATGAAGTCCATGTCCGCGGAGTACTCGCAAAAAGAGCCCCACGGATCACGCACGTAGTGGAAGTAGTTCGACCCCAGGCAATGGCGCCCGGTCCCCCACCCCTCGCGGTATCCCTCGTTGGCCATCTGCTCGGCGCCATTGCCGACCTGGTCGACACTGTCGACCTCCCAGGCGGCATGGTGGAAACCTCTCGCGCTGCTCTTGCAGAACGCCACCAGATGGTGGTCACAGCCATGCCGGGCATGGGTGAACGCGATGATGTCCTGGGAGTGGTCGGAGAGCTTGAGCCCCAGCGCCTGCTCGTAGAAAGCCACCGCACGCGGGACGTCGGGACTGAACAGCAGAACGTGAGATAGGCGCCGTGGCCGCACCTGAGGGACTGCGTCACGGGTGCCGGCGCCACGCAGGCCCTTGGCAGTGGTAGCCGTCTGGGCCCGACCATCGGGCATGAACTTGGCGCCGACCTTGACCTGCACCAGGTTGCCGTCAGGGTCGCGGAACCAGAAACCGACTCCGTCGCCCACCTCGAAGCGCGCACCCGCATCCTCTGCCTGATGTCGAAGGACGGTGAAATCCTGCTCGAAGCAATTGAAGCTCAGATAAGCGAGCGACTTGCGCTCGCCGGGTAGCATGCGTGCCCACGGGTGACCGTCGGCGGCACACAATTGAAGGCCATCGCCAAGCGGTTCGACCTCGAGGCCGAAGCAACTGAAAAAACGTCGCGCATCGTCGAGCGAGGGCACGAACAGCGCATAGTGATCGATCGAATGTACGCCACGGGTCGTGATGTTCATGATCGCCTCCTCAATCTTGTTGTAGTCGAAGCCCCGGAGTGGGGGCCTCGCTTCTGTCGGATCGGCCGGATTCAGGCCTCGTCGACCACCGGGTTGACCAGGCTGCCGATACCTTCTATCGACACCTCGACCACGTCGCCAGCCTTCAGGTAAACCTTGGGGTCCATTCCGAAGCCAACCCCGGCCGGCGTCCCACTGACGATCACGTCGCCGGCCTCAAGGGTTACCGCTTCGCTCAAGGTCGAGATGATGGTGGCAACATCAAACAACATGTCGTTGGTGTTGGCGGACTGCACCACCTTGCCATTGACCCTGGTCTGCAGCAGCAGGCCTTTGCCCCCGGCCGGCAGCTCGTCGGCGGTGACCAGGTCAGGCCCGAAGGCGCCGGTATCGTCGAAGTTCTTGCCAACCGTCCACTGCGGCGACTTGAACTGGTACTCACGCACTGAACCCTCGTTGAACAGGGCATAGCCGGCGACGCAATCGAGTGCCTTGTCCTTCGGAATGTGGCGACCACCGCTCTTCAGCACCACTGCCATCTCGCCCTCGTAGTCGAGGGTGTCGGAGACGCGGGGACGGATCAGCGGCTTGTTGTGCGCGATCAAGCTGCTGTTGAAGCGCGGGAACAGGGTCGGGTAGTCCGGCTGGGCGTAGGGCGACTCCTTGGTGTGGTCGGCGTAGTTCAGCCCTACACAGACGATCTTGCCCGGCTTGCGCATCAGGGGCAGGTAATCCTGCTCGCCAACCTGCACCACATCCCCCTTGGCTTGTTCGCCATAGGTAGTCAGATCCACGCCGCGCTCCAGCAGCGACTCCAGGGGCTCTTCACCCAGCACCCTGACACCTTCGGCAGTGCGCACGCCCAGCACGGCGCGGCCTTGTTGGTTGAAATACACGTAACGCATGGATCTGGACCTCTTGTTGTGATTGCGACAACCGTCAGGCAGGACGGTATGGGCACAAAGCTAAACCCCACAAAATATATCGTCAACGATAAAATATATTTTTCTGTGAATTTCTATGAAACACGGTGGCGTGTATGATTTCCCAGGAGATCGTCATGCACCGGAATTCGTCATGAACCAACCCGCACGCTGGACGGAAACGGCCGACACCACAGACAAGCGCACCATGGCCTCCCAGCTGGAGGCTCGGGTCCGCGAAGACATCATCAACGGCAGGCTCGCACCCGGCAGCAAACTGCGATTGAAGGAACTTGCCGAGTCGTACGAGGCCGGCGTCATTCCATTGCGCGAGGCACTGTCGCGCCTAGCCGCCACGGGCTTCGTAACCTCCGCCGACCAGAAGGGTTTCAGTGTCGGACGCATCTCCGCCAAGGAGATCCGCGACATCACCAACACCCGGTTGCACATCGAATGCCAGGCGCTTCGGCTGTCCATCGCCAATGGCGACCTGGACTGGGAAAGTCGCCTGATCGCCGCTCACCACCGACTGGACCGTCTGCCCGTGGTGGAAGGGCCTGAACGCCTGCTGCGTCCCGACTGGGAGCAAGCCCACGAGGCCTTCCACGCCGCCCTGCTTTCCAACTGCAACTCGCCCTGGCTTCTGCGGTTCGCCAACATGCTGCGCGACCAGACCGCGCGCTACCGGGTACTGTCTATGCATTACAGCGACAGCGCCGATCGCGATGTTCCAGCGGAACACCGCGAGATCCTCGACGCGGCGCTTGCTCGGGACGCGGACAGAGCCTGTGCGCTTCTCGCCGAGCATTACGAGACCACCACTCAGAACGTTATGAAGCACGAGCAACTGGCCACCGACCGTGGCTGAACGCTCACAGAGCATCGGCACACCCAGTGGCCGACCATCCCCCGTTCACGCAGGCCTCGCAGGAAAGCAAAACAATCGGTACGCGGCAGTTCGATGGGTTGCATGGTCCGCCTCCTGATTATCTCGCCGTTCCGGTTGCTGATTTGGGGCGGTGGGTCTGGTTCAAGCGCTCTTGGCGGATCGTTCGCCAAGACGTGGGAACAGCGAACGGGCGTTACTGCGTGCGATGCCTTCGTGCTCGGCGATGGTTAAGCCTTTCAGGTTGCGCACACCTTTGACATTCGCGTCCACTCCAGCCGGGGGAGTAAACGGAAAATCGCTGCCAAAAAGTATGTGGCTCGTGGAAGTCAGGCGACGCAGGCTCTCTACGGCTCCATCGTGTGCCGAACCGGCGAGGTCGTAGTACAGGGAACTGAGTACTTTGCGCACTTCCTCGGCACCGCCTGCGGGCTTTTTCTCCAGGAACGGGAGAGTCGAGAACATGGCAATGCGATGTGCGAGCGCGGGCAATGCACCTCCAGCGTGCGGCACGATCATGCGGATGTTCGGATAGCGAGTCAGAGTTCCGGCAAACAGAAGGTCAGTGACGGTACGCGCGGTGTCCATGGGGAATTCGAGAATCGGTGCTGGGCGTCCCAGCCCGACAGACTCGAAGCAGGCGGGTGATGTCGGGTGCAGGAACAGAGTGGAATTGCGCTTGTCCAGTGCAGCAAACAGGGGGTCGAGCTTCGGATTGCCCAGGTAGACGCCATCGGTGTTGCTCTCGACGATCACGCCATCCAGCTTGAGGTGGTCAAGCGCGTATTCCAACTCAGTCATGGCGTCATCTAGATCCTCCATGGGGAGGGTCGCAAAGGCCCCAAAACGCCCAGGGTTCCGCTTGACCACATCTGCTGCGAACTCGTTGAGGTAACGAGCCATCTTGCGCCGTGCCGCACGCTCCTTGAGAAAACCAACGGAGGGCGATGTCACCGAAAGCATCACTGCGTCGATATTGTGTTTGGCCATGTGATCCAACGCGGCTTGCTCGGACCATTTCGGTACCGGGAAGCCCCCATCCAGCTTGACCAGTCCCGCATCAGCCAGTGCCTGTGCATAGAGCGGCGGTAGGTAATGGGTATGCACATCTATCAGGCCACAATTGCATACGCTCCCATTCTCCTCATGACTATTGCCTTGCGCCTTGGTCAAGCCGGCTGCGCCAATCGCTGTCGCAGCCACAGCCGTGGAGGCAGTCGCGAGGAAAGAACGTCGGGTGGGTTTGTACATTTCGAGCACTCCTCTTGTTGTTTGCGCGGAGTGTCGATCAGGGGGAACCCTCTGAAAAGATGGCAATTTTGTGCTAGTGATACCGCATTGTTATCACCACATTTAAGGCTATCGAATGAAGATCAATCAGTTGCGCGACATCGTCACCGTCGCTGAAAAAGGCGGCCTTCGGGCCGCGGCTCGGCATCTTGGTCTTGCACAACCTGCCATTACCCGAAGCATTCGCGAAGCCGAGCGCGAACTGGGCACCACGTTGTTCGAGCGACGGACGACCGGCATCGTCCCCACTGAAATTGGGCGTCACTACCTGCAACGAGCCCGAGCGATCCTGCTGGACATGGAGCGGGCTCGCGACGAAGTGCGCCAGATGCTCGGCGAGCAGGTCGGTAGCGTTTCCTTCGCACTGTCCACGGTGTCTCACCTCGCGTTACTGCCCATGGCGCTCGATGCCTTCAGACAACGCTATCCTGACGTGCGTTTGAACCTGGTAGAGGGACTGCTGCCTCGGGTTCAGGCGGGATTAGAATCAGGTGAGCTGGACTTCTACATCGGCCCCCTGAGCGAACATGCGCTACCCAAATCCTTGGGAGCGGAGTTGCTCTTCGAGCAGTTGAGGGTCGTCCTGGGCCGGCGCGGCCACCCGTTGTCCGAAGCACGGAGTCTGGCGGAATTGGTAGATGCACGCTGGATCAGCACTTCAGTCACTGAAACGACCGATGCCGAACTCGGGCCACTTTTTGCCCGTCATGGTCTGCCCTCCCCGCGCGTAGACCTGCATGCGCAATCAGCCTTCAGCATGCTGATGGCAGCAGCCAGCTCAGACCTCCTCTGCATGCTGCCAGAGCAGTTTCTCCGTTACCCAGCTACCCAGCAGACCTTGAGCCATATTCAAGTGCGCGAAGTCCTTCCAGCGCCATCCGTGTATGCAGTACGTCGCTCTCAGGTCGTGCTGACTCCAGCTGCGCAGTTCCTGCATGAATTGTTGGCACGCGCAGCTAACCTCTCTCGGCGATAGGTTGAGTAGCTAACGGTCATGACAGGCAGCTGTTGGCCGGTTAGCGACCATGCACTATGACTGATCCATCTTTGTCCTCCCTCAACGTGGAGGACAAGCCATGAGCACCATTGCTACCCAGGGCCATCAGCCTTGGAACAAGGGAAAGCTTGTTGGGCAGAAAGCCCCGCTTCGACTCAGGGATATTTGGGCTATCCGGGTAAGACTCCAGCTCGCGGAGAAAACCCGGGATCTGGCTCTTTTCAATTTGGCAATCGACAGCAAACTGCGAGCCTGCGACTTAACCAAGCTGCGTGTACGAGACGTAGCCCACGGTGACCATGTGTCGTCACGAGCCATCGTGATGCAGCAGAAGACTCAGCGCCCAGAGCAATTTGAGATCACCGAGCAATCCCGAACGGCACTGGAGGCTTGGATGCATCAGGCCCAACTCCGCAGCGAAGACTGCCTGTTTCCGAGCCGCGTGCACCACATTGAGATCGATGACGCCTTGGAAATGGCGGAGCAGTCAGAGGTCTAACCATTCACAGCGACGGTCGAGGCAAGACCGCCGCTATCCAGCCAGGAGTAGCCACTCACGTCAGACTGCTTTCAATCCATTGCAGCCGTTTAAACGTGTCTACGAGATCAGGGGCGATTCAAAATTCCGATTAGAGTCAAAGGCAGCCTCAATATCCCCCTCCCCTTGCCCTCCCTCTTCTCCATCCCTATCCTGCCCCGGCCACGGTCAATCCCGTGGCCGGGTTTGGCGACCCGTTACTAACAGGCGCGACAGCGCCATAAGG
Source organism: Pseudomonas sp. BN606 (assembly GCF_029873115.1). Taxonomy (NCBI): domain Bacteria; kingdom Pseudomonadati; phylum Pseudomonadota; class Gammaproteobacteria; order Pseudomonadales; family Pseudomonadaceae; genus Pseudomonas; species Pseudomonas sp. BN606. Next base: position 247,211 of record NZ_SSOF01000075.1, read on the forward strand.
TGTTTGCGAGAACAGCGAATGTTTTCGTAGGCCCCCGCACGATTGCAGAAAAGCTGCATCGCTTTATGGCAGATCGCGCGGGGAGACCTTCGGGTCTGCCGGGGCCTGTTAGCCGGTTCGCCAACCCTGCGCGGTCTGCCACCTCCGTTTGGCGACGTTGATGGCAGTTCCTAACCAGCTGACAGGAGCTCCACCATGCACGACGCATACGCCCCCATCGTTTTCCATCATCACAACCTCCGCCTGCGCGCCCTGATGATCGACAATCAGCCCTGGTTCGTCGCCCAAGACTTTGCCCAGTTGATGGGTGTCCGCAATTCCCTCCGCTTGCTCCATGCCCTGGAACGCTTTGAAAAGCGCACCATCCTGCTCGCGAACGTATGCGGCTTTCATGAGGAAGTGGAAGCCATCAGCGACGCCGGTGCCTACAAGGTGCTGTTTCGCTTCGCCCGGCCGGAGCATGTCGACATCAGTCGCTGGCTGAGCGAGGTGCTGGTGCCGGCGCTGCATGACTATCACCGTGACCCGAGCGCGGCGCCGCGACGGTGCTTTATCAGCTGGGCCAACCGGCAGGTTGGTGTAGTGCGCTGGCAGCGGGAGTTGTGGGTGGCTTGGCGGGATTTGCCGGCGTTTATTGCTGAGGGCAAGGAGGTGTTGCCGTGAGGTTTCTTCGCGACTGAAGTCGCTCCCACAGGGCCGGGCCTTCAAGTTCGAGCAGAATTTGAGGGTCCTCACCCCCGCCCTCTCCCAGGGGGGAGAGGGGGTTGGTCCTGAGCGGTGGGTGAGTGGGGGCGAGGCTCGGGCAATTGCGTTGCCCCCACAGGGCTACCGATTGGGGATCGATTGCCCTCACCCCTGGAAAGGCGGCTGTCGTGCCTGCCAAGCGCCTTCATGGCATTCCTCATGCCATCCACTAGAGTTCCATTTACATCCCGCCCGTCCAGGACATCAGCGCGTGTGCGTCGCGTAGTTGAGGTCATGGCTGCTGCGGTCCGATGCCGGTGCCGATTGGTGCTCGTTCCTCGTGCTTGGCTGTGATCTCGACGTAAGCGCCTGCCGGTGACCTCGATCCTGCATCTGGTAGGAATCACGACCATGGCCATCCAGCAACTGATCAAAACCACCGCCCTGTCCCGTCGTTCCCTGATGTTGAAAGGCGCCGCACTGACGGCCCTCACGATGTTCCGGCCAATGGCGGCGTTTTCTCAGTCCGCCGAAAAGCCGCTTGCGGCTGACGCGCTGCGCCCCTTCCGCGCCAGTGTTCCGCAGTCGGCGCTGCAGGACCTTCACCGCCGCCTTGCCGCAACCCGCTGGCCTGATCGGGAAACCGTCGACGACCGTTCCCAGGGGGTGCCACTCGCCAAGCTGCAAGCGCTGGTGCGCTACTGGGACGGCAGCTACGACTGGCGCAAGGCCGAAGCCAAACTCAACGCCTTTCCCCAGTTTCTGACCAGCATCGACGGCCTGGACATCCACTTCATTCACGTCCGTTCCCGCCATGCGGACGCGTTGCCGCTGATCATGACCCACGGCTGGCCCGGCTCCATCTTCGAGTTGCTGAAAGTCATAGGTCCGCTGACCGATCCCACGGCACATGATGGCGCGGCCAAGGATGCCTTTCACCTCGTGCTGCCCTCCATTCCCGGCTTCGGCTTTTCCGGCAAGCCCACCAGCACGGGCTGGAACCCCGATCGCATCGCCCGCGCCTGGGATGCGCTGATGAAGCGACTCGGCTACAGCCGCTACGTGTCACAGGGTGGCGACTGGGGCGCCATCATTTCAGATGCCATGGGGCGCCAGGCCCCCGCTGGCCTGCTTGGCATCCACGTCAATCGGGTGGAGCGTGCGACCACCCTTCCACCCGAGGTGGCGAAGGCGCTGAAGTGCGGCGACCCTGCTCCGGCGAATCTGAATGCAGAAGAACGGGAAGTGTTCGATACGGCCAGGGAGTTCCTCGGCAAGGGATTCGGCTTCGCTGCCATCATGGGAACCCGGCCGCAGACCCTCGGTTACGGCCTGGCCGATTCACCGGCGGGACTGGCGGCCTGGTTCTACGACAAGTACGGCGAATGGGTGTTCAGCCGTGGCGAGCCGGAACGTGCCTTCACCCGCGACGAAATGCTCGACAACATCTCCCTCTACTGGCTGACCAACACGGCAACCTCGAGCGCACGCATCTACTGGGAGAACGCTGCTAACGCCCCCTCCATGGCTCCGATCAACATTCCCGCCGCGGTGACCATTTTCCCCGGCGAGGTGTACAAACCGCCGAAGAGCTGGGCCGAGCGGGCCTACCACAACCTCGTCTACTACCAGCGCGTCGACAAGGGCGGGCATTTCGCTGCCTGGGAAGAACCGGATCTGTTCAGCCGCGAGGTGCGTGCCGCTTTCAGTTCCCTGCGCTGACTGCATCAGCCAAATGCCTGCTTCGCGATGATTTCAGCACTGCAGCCAATCGTCGCCATGCATACTTCCTCGTCAGGTTGCAGGCACGAAGCGGTGAAGCATGGACAGGTTCCAGGAAATGAAAGTGCTGGTGGTGGTGGCGGAAGCGGGAAGTTTCGCGGCGGGCGCGAAGCAGTTGGGTCTCTCGCCGCCCAGCGTGACCCGTGCGATCGCGGCGCTGGAGGCGCGGCTCGGCACTTTGCTGCTGGCGCGCAGCACGCGCAGCGTCCGGCTGACCGAGGCCGGCCGGCGCTACGTGGAAGACTGCCGGCGCATCCTGCTGGAGCTGGAGGAAGCGGAGGAGTTGGCCTCCGGCAGCGCTCTGCGCCCACGCGGCAATCTCACCGTGACCGCCCCCGTGATCTTCGGCGAGCTGTACATGGTGCCGTTGATTGCCGATTACCTCGCCGCCCATGCCGAGGTGACGATCAACGCCATGCTGGTGGATCGGGTGGTGAACATGATCGACGAAGGTGTGGACGTCGCCCTGCGCATCGGCCAGCTACCCGAGGGCGACCTGACCTCGCTGAAGGTCGGTGAAGTCCGCCAAGTGATCTGTGCTGCTCCGGCCTTCCTCGAATCGGCTGGAAGGCCCGCGACACCTGCCGATCTGCTCGGCGCGCCGGTGGTGATGTCCTCGGCCAGCTCACTGCTGACCGACTGGCAGTTCATCGGACCTGAAGGGCCCATTACCCAGCGCCCCCAGGCACGCTTCGTGGTCAGTTCGAATAATGCGGCGATCCACGCCGCACGCAGGGGCTGGGGCTATACCCGGGTGCTGTCCTATCAGGTTGCCGAAGCCGTCGCCCGAGGCGAGCTGGAAATCGTCCTCGAGCAGTACAGCATCCCGCCGCTCCCCATTCACCTGCTGCATCAGGGCGGCACGCGGGTATCCGCCAAGGTCCGCACCTTCGTCGACCATTGCTTCGAGCGCCTGCGCAACGATCCGGCGCTGCAGGCCATTGCGGCGGAGTAGTGCCTTGGGCCGTTACCGGGAAATGGAAGTGTTCGACGCCGTGGCGCGGGCCGGTAGCCTTGCCGCCGGGGCCCGGCTGCTCGGCCTGTCCACGGCGACCGTGATGCGCATGGTCACCGCGCTTGAGACGCGCCTGCAGACCACGCTGCTGCTGCGGGGGCCGCGCGGCATCGGTTTGAGCGTCACCGGGGAAGCCTTCGCTGCGAGCAGTCGGCAGCTCCTGCAGGAGATCGCCGAAGCGGAGAGTTCGGTGACTGGCCTGCACGCGCACCCGGCCGGGCAGTTGACCATTTCGGTGCCGCTGCTGATGACCCACCAGGTTTTCGCGCCCATCGCCCTCGATTACCTGGCAGCCTTCCCTGACGTGCGCCTGATCGCCCAGACCCACGAAGACGTGCCCCATCTGTTGGAAGACGGCATCGATGTCGCCCTGGTAATCGGCCACCTGCCCGATTCCTCGGACTTCGCCTTGCCGGTGGGAATGGTGAACCCCATCGTCTGCGCGGCACCGGACTACCTGGCTCGCCAGGGGCGGCCGAACACGCCCGACGATCTCAAGGCGCATCTGATCATTGCCACCGGCGCCATGAGCGAGTGGCGCTTCCTCCACCAAGGGGCGCCGCGCTCGGTACGCCTGGCCCCGCGGCTGACCTGCAGTACCCGCAACGCGGCGATCCGCGCCGCCACCCTGGGCCTGGGGCTGACGCGCTGCATGAGCCATGAGGCGCATCAGGAGTTGCAGGAAGGCCGGCTTGAAGCGGTGCTGGAAGACTTCGCGGCTCCCGGCCTGCCGGTAGGACTGATCTACCGCGAGGGCCGCCGCGCCGCCGCGCGGGTCAGGACCTTCCTCGACTTCGCGGTGCCCCGCTTGCGCGCCCATCCGGCCCTGCGCGGCTGAGCCTTGGCGCCATTCTTTCGGATTCTGAAATGCTGGATTGTCCTGACTGGTGATTCTGCTGCTGCTCGTCACGGCGCAGGATGCATCCGTCAGCGCGAGAACCCCGACCCGGTCCGACTCGGCGCTGCCTCCCCCCACCCGATTCGGAGTCGCTGCCATGTCCCGCCCCATCAAGCTCTTCCGCCATCCGCTTTCCGGCCACGCGCACCGCGTCGAGCTGCTGCTCTCACTACTGGAGCTGCCCACCGAGCTGGTCTTCGTCGACCTCGCCAAGGGTGCCCATAAGCACCCCGAATTCCTCGCCCTCAACAGCTTCGGCCAGGTACCGGTAATCGACGATAACGGCACCATCGTCAGCGACTCCAACGCCATCCTCGTCTACCTGGCGAAGAAGTACGGCAACAACTGGCTGCCCGAAGACCCACTGGGGGCGGCGCGCGTGCAGCGCTGGCTGTCGGTAGCCGCCGGCCTGGTTGCCTTCGGCCCGGCAGCAGCGCGGTTGAACACGGTGTTCGGCGCCAACTTCAACACCGAGGAAGTCCTCACCCGCGCCCACACACTGTTCCAGGTGATGGACAGCGAGCTGGCGAAGACCCCCTTCCTCGCTGGCGATGCCGCGACCATCGCCGATGTTTCGAACTACGCCTACATCGCACACGCGCCGGAAGGCAACGTGTCGCTGCAGGACTACCCGAACCTGCGTGCCTGGCTGGCCCGGATCGAGGCGCTCCCCGGTTTCGTCCCCATGCAGCGCACCGCCGCGGGCTTGCAAGCCGGTTGAAACAGCCGTCCGCTGCCGGGAATCCGGCAGCCTTCCAACGAGGTGTCTGCCATGGACCATCTTCCCAAGCACCGCCACTCGCCCTGGCATGCCGGTGAAAAGGCGCTCCAGGAACGCGTCGGTGTCTCCGAGCGTATGGAAGTCTTCGGTCAGCGAGTAATCCGCGACTACATGCCCGATCAGCACCGTGACTTCTATCATCAGCTGCCGTTCATGGTCGCCGGCGCGGTGGATGACCAGGGACGCCCCTGGGCGACGCTGCTCGAAGGGCCAGAAGGCTTCGTCACCTCGCCCGATCCCCGGCGTCTGGTGCTGGCCACCAAACCAGACGGCCAGGACCCAGCCGCCAGCGGCCTGCAAGCCGGCGGCGCCATCGGCATGCTGGGCATCGAGCTGCACACACGTCGGCGCAACCGCATCAACGGCATCCTGCAGCGAGTCGAAACGGACCATTTGGAGGTCGCCGTCGAGCACTCCTTCGGCAACTGCCCGCAGTACATCCAGCAGCGCGCCTATACCCGCGACGAACAACGGAACGGCGAGCGCAACCCGCGTCAGGACTTCCTGGCGCTGAACGAGACGCTGGCGGACATGATCCGCAAGGCCGACACCTTCTTCGTTGCCAGCTACGTCGAACACGAGGACGGGCAACGCTCGGTGGATGTTTCCCATCGCGGCGGTCGGCCCGGCTTCGTCAAGGTCACGGGCAATCGCCTGACCATCCCGGACTACGCCGGCAACCTGCACTTCAACACCCTGGGCAACCTGCAGCTCAACCCGATCGCCGGATTACTTTTCGTCGACTTCGCCAGCGGCGACGTGCTGCAACTGTCCGGGACCACGGAACTGATATTCGACAGCCCGATGATCGCCGCCTTCGAGGGCGCCGAGCGTCTCTGGAACTTCGACGTGCAGCAGGCCGTGCTACGGCCGCACGCCTTGTCGATCCGTTGGGATTTCCAGGAGTACGCGCCAACCAGCCTGATGACCGGCACATGGGCCGAGACCGACGAAAAGCTGCGCCAGCGCGAACAACGCCAGCAGTGGCAGGAATGGCAAGTGGCTCGCCTGGAACAAGAGAGCCAGGACATCCGCTCCTTCTACCTCCAGCCCCCAGACGGCGCGACGGTGAGCTTCACACCGGGTCAACATCTGCCGCTGCGCATTCCCGCGGGTAACGGCGAAGACGTACTGATCCGCACCTACAGCCTCTCCAGCGCGCCGTCGGACGGCCACCTGCGCATCAGCGTCAAGGCACAAGGGAGGGCCTCACGCCACCTGCACGAACAGCTCCAGGTCGGCGACCGGCTGCAAGTACGCGTCCCCATGGGCAACTTCACCCTTGCCGGCGACACCGAGCGGCCCGTGGTGCTGATCGGCGCGGGCGTTGGCATTACCCCACTGATCTCGATGCTGCGGGAACTCGTTGCGCAGAACGAATCACAGGGTCGCAACCGCCGCATCTACCTGTTCCAGTCCGCGCGGACCTTGCAGCAACTGCCCTTTCAACAGGAGATCGAGGCGCTGCGCCAGCGTTGCCCTGACTTGTTGCGGGTGCGCCGTGCGCTGAGCAATCCGGGCGAGGACGCCATTCAGGGGCGCGACCATGAGCTGACCGGACGCATCGACATCGCGGAGATCAAGTCCCACCTGCCACTGGACGACTACGACTTCTACTTTTGCGGGCCGGGGAGTTTTACCCAGGCCATCTACGACGGTCTGCGCGCGCTGAACATCGCCGATGGGCGCATCCACGCCGAAACCTTCGGCCCCTCGACACTGCAACGCAATGACGACGCGCAACCACCAAAGCCCGCCCAGCCGCCGGCGGCATCATCACCGGTGCCGGTGTACTTCTCCGCCTCGGCCAAGGAAGCCCGCTGGAAACCGGATAGCGGCAGCCTGCTGGAACTGGCGGAAAGCCGTGGGCTGTCTCCCGACTTCAGCTGCCGCGGCGGCTCATGCGGCACCTGCCGCACACGAGTGCTCAGCGGGCAGGTGCACTATCCCAACCCCCCGGCAGAAATGCCGGAAGCGGGCACGGCGCTCATCTGCTGCGCCGTGCCGGCGGAAGATGAAAGCGGCGTGCAGCCACTGGTCCTGGATATCTGATGAGGAACGCAGGCATGACCACAGTGCAGAGAGTTCACGAGTAGGCCTGTTCTGCGACGAGATCAAAGTGCGCATGGTCGGTGTCAACGTGCCCCTGCCGATACCGATGGCCTACCACAGCTTCGGCGGCTGGAAGCGCGCCATGTTCGGCGAACTGCACGCCTGCGGTCCGGACGGCGTGCAGCGGGTAGTCCGGCTCGCCAATATCCAATCGCCCCAAAAGCCGGGGTCGCTTCGACAAGCGGATCTTCTTTTATACGAAAGCAAGTACTAATGTAATGTATAAGACATATTTTGTTAGATACTCTACATCATGCACTGGATATCCCTTGTTCTCGCCCTCCCTACTGCCAACGCCACCGCGCGCATGCGCGCCTGGCGGGCGCTGAAAGCCTGCGGCGCCGCAGTGCTGCGGGACGGGGTATATCTGCTCCCTGACAGCGACGCCTGCCGCGAAGCCCTCGCCGACATCGAACGCGACATCCTTTCGATCAATGGCACCGCCTACCTGCTCCCCATCCAGGACCCGCAGGGTGAGCGCTTCATTCCGCTTTTCGACCGCAGCGAGGACTACGCAAGCCTGCGCGCCGAGGTCGACGCATGCCGTGGCCAGCTGACGACCGATAACGCGCTGGGCTCTACCAAGCAAATCCGCAAGCTGCGCAAGGCCTTCGCCCAGCTCGTGACCATCGACTATTTCCCTGGCCGGGCCCGCCAGGAGGTCGACACGGCTCTGCAAGAGCTGGAAACCGCCGTCAGCCGTGCCCTGTCGGCAGACGAGCCATGCAGCCATGACCAGCCCATTCCAGTGCTCAGGCAACAGGACTACCAGGGCCGTAGCTGGGCGACCCGCAAGCGCCCTTGGGTCGACCGCCTGGCCAGTGCCTGGCTGATTCGCCGCTTCATCGATCACGACGCACGCATCCTCTGGCTGGACTCTCCCCATGATTGCCCGGTGGACGCGCTCGGCTTCGATTTCGACGGTGCCACCTTCAGCCACGTCGGCAACCGCGTCACCTTCGAGACCCTGCAAGCCAGCTTCGAGCTGAACGCATTTCCCCTGGAACGGGTCGCTGCCCTGGTGCACTACCTGGATGTAGGGGGCGTTCAGCCGGTGGAAGCAGCTGGCATCGAACGAGTTCTGGCCGGCCTGCGGGAAAGCATCCTTGATGACGATCAGCTGCTGACCGCCGCCAGCGCCATCTTCGATGGCCTGCTGACCGCCTTTGCGAATGAAGAGAAAAACGATGAGTGAGCACACCATGCGTACCGCCGGGCAGACACAAACCGGAACCGCCCCCGTGGGGCTGTTCCAGGCCTTCCTGTTCTGGCTGAAGCTGGGTTTCATCAGTTTCGGCGGACCCGCCGGGCAGATTTCCATCATGCACCAGGAGCTCGTGGAGCGGCGGCGCTGGATCAGCGAGCGACGCTTCCTCCACGCCCTGAACTACTGCATGTTGCTGCCCGGGCCGGAGGCCCAGCAGCTTGCGACCTACATCGGTTGGCTGATGCACCGGACCTGGGGAGGCGTCATTGCCGGCGCGCTCTTCGTATTACCCTCGTTGTTCATCCTGATCGCCCTGTCCTGGGTCTACATCGCCTTCGGTGAAGTGCCGGTGGTCGCCGGTCTGTTTTACGGCATCAAGCCGGCAGTCACCGCCATCGTGGTCCAGGCCGCCCACCGCATCGGATCGCGCGCCCTGAAGAACAACTGGTTGTGGGGCATCGCCGCCGCCTCATTCATGGCCATCTTCGCGCTGAATGTCCCCTTCCCCTTGATCGTGTTGGGGGCTGCCCTGATCGGTTACATCGGTGGTCGTCTCGCCCCGGACAGGTTCGCTCTCGGTGGCGGCCATGGCGCAGCGAAGACCACCTACGGCCCGGCGCTGATCGATGACGACACGCCTACACCCGAGCATGCGCGCTTTCGCTGGTCACGCCTGTTGCTCCTGGTAGCCGTGGGCGCCCTACTCTGGGTGCTGCCGATGGGCGTGCTCACTGCGCTGTTCGGTTGGCAGGGCACCCTGACCCAGATGGGCTGGTTCTTCACCAAGGCCGCGCTGCTCACCTTCGGCGGTGCCTATGCCGTGTTGCCCTACGTGTACCAGGGCGCGGTGGGCCACTACGGCTGGCTGACACCGACTCAAATGATCGACGGCCTGGCCCTGGGGGAAACCACACCGGGGCCGCTGATCATGGTCGTCGCCTTCGTCGGTTTCATCGGTGGCTATGTGCACCCCATGTTCGGCGCCGAACAAGCCTTCCTCGCCGGCACCGTAGCCGCCACCCTGGTTACCTGGTTTACCTTCCTGCCGTCGTTTCTGTTCATTCTCGTCGGCGGACCGCTAGTGGAATCCACCCATGGCGAGATGAAGTTCACCGCTCCACTCACCGGGATCACCGCATCGGTAGTGGGGGTGATCCTCAACCTGGCCCTCTTCTTCGGCTACCACGTGCTCTGGCCCCAAGGCTTCGACGGCCGCTTCGATTGGCCGTCGGCGCTGATCGCCGTGGCAGCAGCGATCGCCCTGTTCCGATACAAGCGGGGCGTCATTCAGGTGTTGCTGGCCTGCGCACTGGTAGGGCTGGTGGTGCATCTGTTGCGTACCTGAGAGGTGTGCGATGAGCCGGATCACGAGTTGTGAATTGATGGAGTGGCAAGCGGCAGGACGCAATTTCACGCTGCTGGATGTGCGCCGCGCAGGTATACGCGCGGCTGATGCGGCGGCCATCCCCGGCTCGCGGTGGCTGGAGCCTGAGTCGGTGTTCGCCTGGAAGGACTCGGTGCCACGGGACAGGCCCGTGGTGCTGTATTGCGCCCATGGCCGCGAAATCAGCCAGGGTATCGCCGCGACCTTGGAAGCCATGGGGCTCGACGCCCGCTACCTGATCGACGGTTTCACCGGCTGGCGCGACGCCGGCCAGCCCACCCAGAGCCTGTAGACACAGGCAGGAGGTGCTGCATGAAATGGGTAACCCGTGAACGTCCGAAGATCGACCGGATCGCCTGTCCCTGGCTCATCACCCGCTTCATCGATCCGCGGCCGGAATTTCTCTACGTACCGGCTTCCGACGTGCTGCGTATAGCTGCCGAGCAGGATGCGGCCCCCTACGATATCCCTGACGTTGAACTCAGCCACGATGGCGAGCTTTGCAGCTTCGATGCCTTCCTGAAAAAGTACGAACTGGATGACCCCGCTCTCGGCCAATTGGCCGCAATAGTGCGCGGTGCCGACACCTCGCGGCTCGATCTCACACCGCAGTCGTCAGGCCTGTACGCCATCTCATTGGGCCTGTCGCACAACTTCGCCAATGACCACGAGATGCTGGAACACGGACTGGTCATCTACGACGCGCTTTACGCCTGGTGCAAGAACTGCCAGGCCGAAACCCACAACTGGCCACCCCGGATGTGAGGTGGCCACCCTCACTCCATGGAACGGAAACTCGAGTGACGGAGAAACGCTCTGATAGGGGCGACTCTCCGTCTACCTGGCAGGCTCCAATCACTCACTGAAGTCAGTTTGGAGTACACCGAAAGTGGCGGCCGGCAATGGCCTGGAAGCAGGCTGCGGCGGTTTGCCCCCCGCCACCTACACTTACTGAGTCATCGATACGGCCTCCCTGCCAGCGATCGGGCAGGGAGGCCGGCCACGGCGTGAGGTTCAGCCTGACGAGGAGAGGAGACGATGAAGACAGTTCGGATGGGCATGCTGGCATTGGCGCTGAGCGTGACCCTGGCGACGGCGTGGGGCGCTGACAAGGTGCCCATGATTACAGGCGAGCAATGGACGCAATCATCGCCGGAGCTCAAGAAAGCCTATCTCATTGGTATTGCCAACGCGTTCGAGGTGGAGGCGGCCTACCACGCGACCAAGCCGCCGTCCGATGAACAGAGTCTGATTCCCCGTTTCGGCAGAGGCCTGAAGGGCCACACGCTCGACACCGTGCGCGATGGACTCGACCAGTGGTATGCCGCCAACCCCGACCGCGTGAAGCGGCCGGTCATCGAGACCATCTGGTTCGAGATGGTCGTGCCCGGCTTGCAGCAGAACAAGTAGCGGAGATGAACATGAAAGGGTTCCAAGCGTTTGCCGCCGTCCTCGTCGCGGCGGGCCTGATCGGTTGCACCTCGATGAGTTCCCAGCAGCAGGGCACCTTGAGTGGTGCCGCTATCGGTGCCGCGGCCGGCGCCGGCATTGCGGCCATCGCTGGCGGTAGCGGCTGGACCGGCGCCGCGGTCGGTGCCGTCGCCGGTGGCGTGGTGGGCAACATCAGAGGCAGCAAGAAGTAGGGATGGCCCTGAGTTGCGTAGCTGCATGGCCGACGATCAACTGATCGCTGACCGGTTCTTAGCGCTTCACGCAGACAAACAATGCATTCCCGGACGTGCCGCCCCAGGGCGTGATCCGTTCATAGTCATGTTCGAAGACGTGGACCTCGAAGTGGGGCTGCAACAGCTGCTGCAGCTCGGTGAAACTCAGGGCGACCATGGCGTGTTCGTCCTGCCAGGCCTGGGTCTCCCCCGCCGTGGTCTTCTCGATGCTGAGGCGCAGTGCCTGCTGCTCGCCCTCGCCGCTGTAGTACCAGCCGGAACCGAAGGTGAAGCAGCTGCCCTCGTGCTCCACGGTATGGCGCACGAATGAGCGGTTATCGATCTGCCGCTTGTCCACCGTGTTGAAGCAGAACACGCCGCCATCCTCAAGCGCTACGTGCACCCTGGCCAGGCACTCCTGCAGCTGTTTCAGCCCGGCGTTGTAGTGGATCGAGTAGAGGAAGCAAGTGATCAGATCCAGCGGCTCGCCCACTCCGAAGCTCGCCATGTCCTGTCGGCTGAACTGTGCCTCGGGGCAGCGCAGCTGGGCGATATCCAGCATTGGCTGATTGATGTCCAGGCCGGCACTGCGGTAACCGAAATCGAGGAAGTGGCGCACGTGCGGCCCGGTGCCACAGGCGAGATCCAGATGCCTGCGCCCCTGATTGCCGAACAACTGGTGCAGCCGGCGTACGCAGTGACTCTGCGCCTGGTAGTCGATGTCGGCGCACATCAGGTCGTAGTAGGCGGACAGGTCGGTGTACAACGCGTTGGAGGACATAAGCAGCCAGAGGGGTTCGACGGAGGTTTCGGCGCAGCATGGTACCTCAGCCCCGAGCACTCCCGCCCGAAAACAGACTTCCCACACCAGAAGCTGCGAGCTGCTCGCCTTGCCAGACTGATGCCCTCCTCCCCAACCGGCGGGCAGATGCCGGAAGCAGCCTGTCTTGCAAGGCTTCTGTCGACCTTCTGAGTCGATCAGGACGTCGAAGCGAAGCGGTCCGACAGGAACTCGATGAACACTCGAGTCCTGGCCGGAACAAAATTACTTGCGACTCTGAGCGCATAGATCGCGGAGTCTGAGGAACGTGAAAAGTCCTGTAGCAGCGGAATCAGGTGACCGGACGCTAGGTCGTCGCGCACCATGAACGCTGGCAGACGAGCTATTCCGACCCCAGCCAGACACACAGTACGAATGGCCTCGACACTGTTGCAGGAAAAACTCCCCTCCAGCCGAATCGCCCGATTGGAAGCTGAACGGAACTCCCAATCGTTGAACCGGCTTTCAAAGTTGAGCTTCAAGCACAGGTGCTCGGACAGGTCGGAGGGCCTGGCGGGCATCCCGTTCAGCTCGAGATAGGTGGGGGATGCGCAAACGACACGTTCATTCGATCCAAGTTTTTGCGCGACAAGGCTTGGGTCGGATAGCGCACCGCTTCTTATCGCCACATCGATGCGTTCGTGCCTGATGTCGACAATGGCATCCGTCAGGGTCAGATCTACTTTTATTTCCGGATAGATCCGCATGAAATCGACGACGGCAGGCACCACATGATGATGGCCGAAGGCATTTGAAGAGGTGACTTTCAACATGCCCCTTGGTGCGTCGGAATCAAGCAATACGGCAGCTTCCAAAGCCCGGATATCTTCGAGGATCGGGCGCGCTTCACGCACATACCTCCCTCCGGCTTCAGTCAGCGTCAACGTCCGAGTCGTGCGCGACAACAACTGCGTGCCAAGCCGATCCTCCAGCCGCTGAACCCGTTTGCTGATGGCCGAGTGGGTCATCCCAAGCTTGCGCGCGGCCGGCGAAAAGCCACCTGCGTCTACCACTGCGACCAGAATCAACATGTCGCTGTACCTGTCCATCCGAGTCCCCCTTTTGTTCCGCTATGGAACAGGTGCTTGGAAAATCCAATGGATTCTAATTTTTTTGTGCACACCAGAGAATCCTCTGGCGGACCGAGATCCCTATTGGTCTCGATGCGCGCCTTGTCTTCTGGTGTCGCGACTTCCGAGCTGACTTGTTCGGGAGCGAAACGAACCAGCATGCAATCAAGTTCATCCAGGATGAGTAGCGACGAAGATGAAACATGGGCTCACGACTGGCATTGCCGCAGCGACATTCGCCTCCCTGACATGGTCGATGAACTTCATCGCGCCGCTATTCATCGGCGAGTACTCGATCTTCGATCTTGCGGCCTGCAGATTCATTATTTCCGGATTGATTGGCGCAGTGATTCTGATGGCAAATTTCGAATCCTGCCGAAACCTCGGGTGGAAAGACTGGCTGGCCGCTGCAGGGCTGGGATTCATTGGATATGTGGGGTACTTCATGGCGGTCGCCATCGCCGCCACCTATGCGGGCCCTGTCATAGCGCCCGCCTTTCTGGGCCTGGTGCCCGTGGCCCTGGCCATCAGCGGAAATGTCCAAGGTGGAATCTCCTGGCGATTGCTGCAGATTCCGTTTTCGCTGGCCGCTCTGGGGCTGGTCCTGGTAAATGTCCAGAACGTCGCCCAGCCTGAGGGTTTGCCATACGCCTCGTTAGCCCTCGGCGTTGGCGCTTCCATGGTTGCAGTGGCGCTATGGGTCTGGTTCGGACTCGCCAATCAACGAGCGCTATTGAAACGTCCCGGCATGAATGCCTGGCTCTGGACAGCCATGATGATGGTCGGCGGCAGCCTGCAAACCCTCGTATTCCTACCCGTGGGTGCGGGCATGGAATTGTTCAACGCCCCGATGCTGGGTTTTGGACTGAGCGCCATTGGTCACCTGTATCTCCCGGCCCTCATGCTTGCGGCGGTTGCATCGATTGGCGGCGCGTGGGCCTGGACCATAGCGTCCCAGCGCCTTCCCATAACGCTCGCCAGTCAACTGCTGTCCATGGAGATGGTTTTCGCCACGTGCCTGGGTTTGCTTTTTTCCCATCGGTGGCCCACGGCTCCGGAAGTGCTCGGAATTTCGCTGATCGTACTCGGCGTGGTGAAAGCAATCGGTGCCTTCCGCGGCAATCCCGGTAGTCCCGCTGTCGCACATTGAGTGACATTGCCGGACTCTCAGGCCACCTGCGTGCCGACGACAGGTCGATGGCAAGGGTTTCCAGAGGACTGGTATCGGCCAAAGCCAACCATTAAGCGACACAAACGAACAATCAATCCGAGTCTTTCAAAATTTGCCAACCTGGTAAGTACCAACTATTAGCGACCTGCAACTTCGACACTTTTCCGACGCCGTCGTAATGTCGTTATTTATACCTCTGCACGACTGTCTGGATCATTGGCGTTACAACTAACGAAGTACTGGCGTACCGCATTGGCGGCATAGTTACCGGGCGGTATGGCCAGGTTGATAAATGGTACGCGGTCACAGCCAGTTCTCGTTCAAGCTGAAAATGCTCAATCCGACGAGCGTTGGCTGGCACGGATGTAGTCCCCTAAAAGCCTGGGCCGTGCCGGTCTCTTTTGTTGAATGCGGAAACAAATACCCGGTTAGCCAAGCGGTCTCTCTGCTATCGGGCACAATGCAAGTGAACAACGGACATCCCCTAGCCATACCCGAACAGATATTCAGAACCAACTTCCAAATTGAATTGACGGTAAATTTATAATAGCGATCCAATATCACACATTGTTACAAATTCAGTTAAACTTCTGACTGACAACAAAAAAAGACGACGTCCTGTTGTTGTGAGTTCAAAGGCAGGCAAATAAAGCGCTTCAGGGGGCTCTTCAATCGTTGGGAGTCTTATTATGAACAGCGCATCGCCATGCCGCGCGGAACTCGTTTTTCCCTCGCATATGCTTGCCTCGCCCCTCCTGCATGGCCCGCCAATCGCTTGACCAGCAGCGCCACCCCCCTGGCGTGGTCATCGCGGCCGTAACTGACCATCCTTGACCGCTGAAGTGGCATCGACCATTCAGCTGCGCTCAGGCAGTGGCACTCACCTGGTTAGCGTTCATACAAGCTCCTGCGCCGAGCTTGTACCCACCACGCGACAAGGAGAGCAGCCGCCATGCTTACAGGGAAAAGCAAACCGCCCGCCGCTGGCGGGAAAAAGCTCAGTCCAGCGAGTGGCTTCAGACCCATGCCACCCAAAGTTTCACTCGAGGACGGAGCACGCCGCACATTCCTTAAATGGTCCGCCAGTGCAATGGTCGCGCCACTGCTACTGAGTGGCCGCGACAGCCCGGCTGCGAGCGGTTCTGGTAGCGGCTCGCAATCGTCGTCCTCAGGCCCTGGTAGTCAAGGCAGCGCCAGCAGCCCACCCACCAGGCCGTGGCTGACAGTGCTGCCGCGGAAGATTGTCCCGGTGAGCAAGGTGGACGCCCTGTCTCCACTCTCCGAACTGGAGCCCAAGCTGACAGACGGAGAGGCCGGGCGCCCGGCCCACCAACATTTCGAGGTGCTGGAGCGGCTGGATGGAGTGGATCTCTATGAAATAAATGCCCAGGCGGTGCCCTGGCAATTTCATCCCGACTACCCCCAATCCAAGCAGGTTATCTGGACGTACCAGAGCACCAACCCATCAGCCGGGCCGACACCGACCGTTCCCCTGACGGTTCTCGCGCGCTATGGGCGGCCGATCATTTGCCGCTTCCATAGCCGACTGGCCGACTCTACGGACCGACTGGTTGATCAGGGCTACGTCCGTCCACGAGTTGGCAGTCCGGAGATATCTACCCACCTGCACAATCTGCACGCGTCCTCCGGGTGTGACGGCTTCCCGTCCGACTTCTACAGCGCCGCAGAACTGCGCGATGCCTCGCAGATCGCACCAGGGGAATTCAAGGATCACCTCTATCACAACGTGTACGCGGGGTATTTGGAGAACCTGGAGAATCCCGGCCCGTTCACCGCCTATGCCACCAATGGACAGGTGATCGGTGACATTCGCGAGGGACTGGGTACGCTGTGGTTCCACGACCACACCAAGGATTTCACCGCGCCGAATACCTACCTCGGACTGGCGGGCTTCTACCTGATCTTCGATGAGCTCGACTCGGGCGACGAGCTCGATCCAAACCCACGAGCCCTGCGTCTGCCCAGCGGCGCCTATGACTATCCATTGGCCTTTGGCGACAAGCGTTTCGACGCCAATGGCTTGCTGTTCTGGAATGAACTCGGTCCGGAAGGCGTGTTGGGCGACAAGGTCACGGTCAACGGCAAGATCGAGCCAGTGTTGCCGGTGGACGCCCGCAAGTACCGTCTGCGTCTGCTCAACACCGGTCCCAGTCGGTTCTACGAGTTCTATCTGGTAGATGCCTCTGGGAAGGAACAGACCTTCGACTATCTGGCCAGCGACGGGAATTTACTGCCGCAGACATTGCGCGGCCAGACCAAGGTGCGCATCGCGGTGGCCGAGCGCGCCGACATAGTGGTGGACTTTTCCAGGTACCCGATCGGCACCGAGCTCTACCTGGTGAATCGCCTGCTGCAGGACAGCACCCGCAAGCCCAACGGTGTGCAAGGTCCGGGCACTCGCGTGCTGAAGATCATTGTCGATCGGAATCCAGATAAACAGGACCTCAGCCAGGTCCCCAATCGACTGCGCCCTATACGGGAGCTGCCGACGCCAGCGGAGCTCAATCGGCTACCCAAACGGCGCTGGGAGTTCGATCGCCAGAACGGCATGTGGACGATCAACAACAAACTGTTCGATGCAGAGGACGTTACCAGCAACCTTATTCCTCTGGGTGCCACCGAGGTCTGGGAACTATCGGGCAAGGGTGGCTGGGACCATCCCGTCCACATTCATCTGGAAGAAGGCCGCATTCTCAGCAAGAGCTCGGGGGCCGTGCCGCCTCACGAGCGAGGTCGCAAGGACGTCTTCGTGCTCGAGGGGAGCATGACCATCCGTGTGCTGGTGCGTTTTCGCGACTTCACCGGCAAGTACGTGATGCACTGCCACAACGTGATTCACGAGGACCACGAGATGATGGTGCGCTTGAATATCGTGGATACATCCACTTGATCAGCAAGGGCGGATATCAGATGAACACACGCAGAGATTTGATGCTCGGCATGGGTACCGCCGCGCTGGGGCTATACGCCTTGAACGGTATCCCGAACCTGCCGCTGCAGACGGACGCCGGCACAACCGGCGAGCAACGCATTCCCAACACGCGCCTATACACGCACGAGGGCAAAGCGGTCAGGTTCTACGACGACCTGGTGCGTGGCAAGGTGGTCGCCATCAACATGATGTATGCAAGTTGTACCGGGATCTGCCCGACCGCCACGGCGAATCTCAGGCAGGTACAGCAGCTCTTGGGCGACCGCGTAGGCCGCGACGTGTTTATGTACTCGATCAGCCTGCAACCCTTGCTGGATAGCCCGGAAGTCCTCAAGGCATACGTCGAACAGCACCACATCGGACCTGGCTGGCAGTTCCTGACCGGCCGGCCCGAGGATGTCGAGCAATTGCGCTTCGCCCTCGGCTTCTATGACCACGACCCACTGGTTGACGCCGACAAGTCCAGTCACACCGGTCTGGTGCGCATCGGAAGCGACGCCGACCATCGCTGGACGACGGCAGCCGCCCTGGCAACGCCGAAACAGATCTGGCGCACGATCAATCACGTGGATCGAACGGGTTTGAAGACGACATAGGACGATGGAGTATCGAGGGGCGGGGCAATCGTTTCCCGAGTTGCTTCGCCGGGGGCAGCAGGACAATCCGTTGCCCCCCTTACTCCGACTGACTTGTTGACTCGCCAGATCAGCCTTACCGAAACCAATGACCGAAAAAGGACGTTCAAAGCAGAAAAAACTCTTCTGCCACTTCGGCTGTCAGTGAATCGTAGGGAAGCGCTCTTTCACCAATGCCTGAGCCTGGTAGGCCATCTGGTCGAGCAGGCGGTCGCGTTTGTTCTCGGCCTCGCTCATGGCCTTCTTGCCGTGTTGCTGCACCAGATACGCGTGGATCTGCCGCACTTCCTTGGATTGGAAAATCGGGGCCAGGTCCTGCACCGCCGCCATGCCGTCCGAGCGGTGATCGCGGGTGTTCAGCAGCACATGTGGCCCTTGCGCTGCCAGTACCTGAAACCCCATCGACTCAAAGGTCGGCACCTTGTTCGCCACGCAGGCCAGCTCGACGTGGGGCCGATGCTTGCCCATCTGCTGCAACAAAGCCCGGGCAATACCGCGCCGGCGGTGGCTGGCCTTGACGGCCATATAGGCCAGAGTGCAGGCCTCGGAATCATCCTGGCTCGGCAGGTACAGGGCAAAACCCAGCACCTGGGAGGGATCTTCATCATCCAGCGCGAGGATCAACCGCGCCGTGCCATCCAGAGAGCTGTCCATGGCTTGCAGATACAGGTGCACCTCGTAGCCGATCACGTACTGATACAACTGATAGAGCGGATTGCTGGGCATCAGCGGCACCGGGCTGATGTCGCTGAAGTAGTCCACCACCATTTGTAGAACCTGACTCTTCAGGGATTCGGGCGGCGATGTGTCCAGGGTTACAAGGGTGAACATCTGAAGCTGGCTCCGGGCGTGCCCGATTCGGGGAATCGGCGCGGGCGCCATTGTAACGCCCGCAAGTATCGAGCGTTCCCACCGCACTCGCATGGGCGTGCCCAACCAGCGGGATTTACAGCGCTGTGAATCAATCGACCGTTAACGTCCGTTTCGACCCGAAGCTGCCCGTGGGTACGGGCAGAGAATGGCCGCTAGGTGCCAGTCACGGATGTCCGTTTCCGGCCGATTCTGTTGAAAAAGGCGGTCTTCGCTGGAGCCGTCTTTCAATCGTTCAAAAAACGCACGGCTTTGGCGTTGCTACGCAAAATCTGAAGCAGATCGGGAGCGGGAACTGCTTCAGATTTCAACGTCAGCGGCCTACTTTCTCAGGCAGAAATCGCATAAGGACTTTTTCAACAGAATCGGCCAAAGGGAGACACTCACTACGCGGCACCCCCGCCATCGAACTCGCCATCGGTGGCTTTGCTCATGCACCGAACACGGGTCTGAAGAACGTGCGCTCGTAGCTGAGAATGCAGCGCGTGTCCTCGGCGTACTTGAAGGCAGCGATGCAATCCGGATCGATCATCGAGTCCTGCCGGTACTTTTCGTAGGCTGCCAGGCTCGGGAAGGAAAACATCGCCAAGGCGATATTGTTTGCGCCCTCGGATGGCAGGAAGTAGCCGTGGTGCTGGCCGCCGAACTTCTCCACGAGAGGAATCCAGAGCTTCCCGTAGTGTTCGAACTCCGCCAGTTTGTAGGGGTCCAGGATGTATCGAAGGTGACAAGTAATCATCGGTTTCTCGTTCAAGTGGTGCGGTCTGCCTTTGGACTGTTTCACGAAGCGAGTGCTGAAGCCTGGCGTCGCCCGTGTTTTTTATTCCTCGAATGCCGGAACCTGCATCTTGTGCTCCTCCCCCATCAGCCAGCCGCGATTGCGATCGGCGCAATGGTGCAGGTACTTGGCAACCAGCGTGATGCGTTTGAGGCGGCGCAGGTCCTCGCTGTAGTAGATCCAGAACTGGCGCGTCACTTCTACTTCATCGGGCAGCACGGCCTGTAGCCTCGGGTCCCCCGCCACCAGGAAGCACGGCAGAATCGCCAGAGCCCTCTGAATCGCCCCTAGTTTCGTAGACACCTCCAAGCCTCATAATGAGGCCCATTAGGAGGTGCCATGAGCAACCAGCGTTACCCCGAAGAATTCAAAATCGAAGCGGTCAAGCAAGTGACCGAGCGCGGCCTTCCCGTGGCCGAGGTGGCAGCGCGGTTGGGCATGTCGGTGCACAGCCTGTATGCCTGGATCAAGCGCTACAGCAAGCCCCGGGAACAGCGGCAGCAAGAAGATGATCAACAGGCCGAACTGCGTCGTCTGCGTGCGGAACTCAAGCGGGTAACCGAAGAGCGAGACATCTTAAAAAAGGCCGCCGCGTACTTTGCCAAGGAGTCCGGCTGAAGTACGCCGTCATCAACAAGTTATCGGTGGAGTACCCGGTACGTCGTCTCTGCCAGACCCTCAAAGTACATCCCAGCGGTTACTACGCCTGGTTGTCCGAGCCGAAATCCGTACGCGCGAAGGAAGACCAGCGTCTGCTCGGGTTGATCAAACATGCCTGGCTGGAAAGCGGCGGGGTCTACGGCTATCGCAAGATCCACGACGACCTGCGTGAGCTGGGGGAGTGCTGTGGCCGGCACCGCGTGGCTCGCCTGATGCGGGGAGAAGGGCTGCGCTCGCAGACCGGCTATCGTCGGCGCCCCGGTTATTACGGGGGCAAGCCGACGGTGGCCTCGCCCAACCGCCTGGAGCGGCAGTTCAACGTCAGCGAACCGAACAAGGTCTGGGTCACTGACATCACCTACATCCGCACCTATGAGGGTTGGTTGTACTTGGCGGTGGTGCTGGATCTGTTTTCACGCCAGGTGGTTGGCTGGTCGATGAAGCCACGGATGTGCAGCGACCTAGCCATCGATGCCTTGCTGATGGCGGTCTGGCGGCGGAAACCCAGGCAGGAGGTGATGATCCACTCCGACCAGGGTAGCCAGTTCAGCAGCTCGGACTGGCAGAGTTTCCTCAAGGCCAACAACCTGATCAGCAGCATGAGTCGACGCGGCAACTGCCACGACAACGCGGTAGCAGAAAGCTTTTTCCAGTTGCTGAAGCGGGAACGCATCCGACGGAAAACCTACGGCACCCGCGAAGAAGCCCGCAGTGATGTGTTCGATTACATCGAGATGTTTTATAACGCCAAACGCCGGCACAGCAGCGCTATGCAGCTATCGCCAGTGGAGTTTGAAAAGCGCTATTTCCAGAGCTTGGAGAGTGTCTAGGAAAGCCGGGGCGATTCA